>JAKBAP010000001.1 GCA_021808995.1 Planctomycetota bacterium
ACCCAGGAAGCCGTCGATCCGCCGGGCTGACAGCTTGAACTCGCGGGCGCTTCCCGCCCCGACTTTCGGGTTCGCCCCCTCAAGCACGACCGTGAAATCGGGCCTGCGTTCGCGGATCGTCAGGGTATAGCGGAACCCGGGCCCCTCGAGCCCACGGACATCCTTGATCTTGACCAGATATTCGCCATCGGCCGGGGCCGTGAAAAACAATCGCGAGTCGGTCCCCAGCTCACGGTGGGCGTCGTCGTCGTTTTCATGATAAAGCAAGAACACCGGCAATCCGTTAGGAACCAGCCTCGTCCCCGGAGGATGCGGCTCGACGATATAACAGGGCTCGCCAAGGGCGTGCGCCAGCGGGGTGGTATCGAACCAGCCCCAACGACCCCCTTGGCCGGGATAAACGCCAAAGCCGGAATCCGGCCCCTCGGGATACCGCCAGAGCTTGACGACCTCGCCACTGATGTAAAGATATTCGTTGAGTCGCATCTCTTGCCAGTTGAACACGCGAAAATCGCCAGACTCGGCGTCGTTCTTGCCGCGGAACGTAAAATACGAATCGCGGGTCGCCTGCAACAGCACCCGCGGCACCCGCCCCCCGCGCGAGTCGAGAACCTCGATGTGCGAATCAAGCCTGGACTTGTCCCCCTGGGTGCTCGTCTCGAGCACCCATTCCTCGCCGGCCCTCGCGGTGAACCGGAAATAATCGGCGTCGGCACGGCCCTGGCCGCCGGCGATCACCCCGCTGATCCGCGCCGGTACGGTCACGCGGTTGGCCTGGTCCGGGACGCTGTTTGGCTCGTGCTCGGCCGCCGGGGCGAGCGGACGCGCGGTGGGATCCCCCCCCATGGCCGCCCCACGCGACGCGATCGGGGAAACGACAGGGGCCGACGCCGGAATCGCGTACGACGCCAGCGAGCCATCCAGCCGGCCGACCTCGAACGAGCCGCCATCGGGCGCGATCGCCACCGCGGTCGGGACGTCAGGCTGGTTTTCCCAGAGCGCTTGCTCGCTATAATCACTCGTTCGCCAGACCTTGATCGTGCGATCCTCGGCCAGCGAGATCAGCCTCGACCCGTCGCGCGTGAACGCCAGCCGGGTGATCGCCCCTTCATGAGCGAACCGCGCGATCACCATGGGGTTGATCTCCGGATTCTCGCGCGAGACAAACTTCCAGACCCGAATATTGGCGTCGGCACCGCCGGCCACGATCCAGCGCCCATCCGGGCTAAACGCACAGGAGTATTCCGCCTTGAGCGGCTGCGGTAGCGTGTCCATCCGCAGGCCATCCTCGACCCGCCACACCTTGCATGTGTCGTCGGCGCTGGCGCTGACCAGAAACCGCCCGTCGGGGCTGAATGCCACGTCGTACACCGCCCCCGTATGCCCCTCGAGCAAACGAGCGAGCTTGCCCGAAACCGCGTCCCAAAGGATGATGGTTTTATCATATCCACAGGTCGCGAGAACCTTGCCATCGGGAGAGAGCTCGGCGTCGTGAAGGATGTCGCGATGCCCCTCGAATTGCTTCAGGAGCGAGCCCGAGGCGACGTCCCAGATCATCGCGACACCACCCAACCCCGCCACGCCGGAGGCCGTCACGAGCCTGTCACCCCCCGGCGTGAACCGCGCCCCGGTGACCTTACCCGGGTAATGGCCCAGCGTCCGCCCTGGCTGGGCCGATCGTGGACCGCGGCCGGCGACGAGCTCCACCATGCCGCCCCGCGCCACGGCCAAGGTCCGGCCGTCGCTCGTGAGATCCATGGCCGTGATCGGCATGGTTTTCACGCGCGTGGCGACCTTCGGCACGTTGAGCGCCAGTCGGTCGGGCGCTCCCCCCTTCGGTCCCAAGGCCCCGGCGGAGATCCAGCGCTTGACGACGTCGATTTCCCCAGTGCTCGGACGCGGCTCGTCCTTGGGCGGCATCATCGGCTTGACCGTGCTCGTCATCAGGCGAACCATGCGGCTCCCCGCCGGGTCGCCCGGCAAGATCGCGGGCCCGCGCGGCGTCCCACGCCCCAGCGAGGCGTAACTTTCCAGGGAGAATTTCCCCTCGCGATCCTCGTCGTTGTGGCAGCCGGCGCAGTATTTCTTGAGGATCGGCGCGACAGCCTTGTCGTAATCCGGGCCAGGGCCTTCCTCGGCCCCGACCGCCGCCACGACCGCCACGATCATCACCCACGACATCGGGCGTCCCTCTAATGGTTGAACAGGAATTCACGGCTGCTCATGAGACCCCAAAACACGTCCTCGGCGATCTCGGACTCCGCCTTATCACCCGGCGGCGGGAGCAGATCGAGCAAGCTCGCTCGCTCGCTCTCACTGGGATATCGAGATAGGCACGCCAGGTAAATCTCATCGAGAACGCTCGCGCTCGACATCCCCCGCCCGCGCAGCCGGAGCAGCTTCTCGAGTCGATTCCCCGCCGCGTGGAGCTTATCATTCAGCGTGGTGCCATTGGAAAGGTGCAGCACCTGCACCATCGTCGGCTCGTCCGATCGCTCGCATTCGCAGACGATTCTGCGTGGGTTGCGCCCGAACGTCTGGAGAAAGTAATTCTCGACGGCGGCGTCGTAAAGCTGCACCGCCCGCGTCCCGAGGGGATAGAAATCGGTCTTTTCCCGGTCGGCGCCAGGGAACGCGATGAAGTCAAACTTGGTCGGAACCTCGGTCGCCTGCACGATCGCGTCGTGCAGCACCTCGGCCATCATCCGCCGGGGGTAATAGCGCGAATAGAACCGTTGCTCCAGGCGATTACCGGGCAAGGGGCGGCTCGTGCGCTGATAGGCGTTGGAACGCAGAATCGCCCGCATCAGCGCCTTCAGATCGTAATGATTGGCCGTCAGGTAATCGGCGGCCGCCGAGAGCAAGCCGTCGTTGCTGGCGGGGTTTGAAACCCGCATGTCGTCGACCTTTTCCACCAGCCCGACCCCGAAATAATTGGCCCAGACGCGGTTGGCGATCGAGCGCGCGAAATAGGGATTGCCAGGCTTGGTCAGCCACCGGGCCAGGCTCGCGCGGCGATCGGCCGGATCGTCGAAATCAAGTGGCCTTTGGTCGAGCGCCGCGGGTGCCTGGGGCTTGCCGGTTCGTGGCTGGACCAGCTCGCCCGACTCGGCCACGTAGATCGTCCGCCGCCCGTCGCCCGACCGACCCTCGCCCCCCCAGCCCTTGGCCTTGACCCGCGAAAACAGGCTCGCCATCCCGTAATACTGATCATTGGTCCATTTTTCGAGCGGGTGATTGTGGCACTTCGCACACCCGATCGAGAGCCCCATGAACGCCTGGCAGACGTTCTCGGACATCTCCTCGGGCGATTGGCTGAGCGTGTAAAAATTCGTGGGGCCGCTTTCCAGGCTATCGCCGACGGCCGTCACGACCGCGCCGGCGAACCGGTCCCAGGGGACGTTGTCGGAGACTTGCTTGTGAATCCAATCGTAGTAAGCCTTGAGCGCCTGGGGGCGGAGCCGGGTCCCGCTCAGCATCAAGACGTCGGACCATTTGTAGCTCCAGTAATCGCTGAACTCGGGCCGAGCCAGGAGCGACTCGATGAGCGCGTCGCGCCGGCCTGGCGAGCCATCGGCGAGAAACGCCCGCGCCTCGTCCACGCTCGGAAGCCGCCCGATCGTGTCCACGTAGGACCTCCGAACGAACTCGGCGTCGGTACACGCCGGCGAGGCGGGGAGGTTCAGCCTGGCCAGTTGCTTGTCGATCTGTTGATCGATGAAATTCCGCGGTTGGCGGTCGTCGACGACCTGGCCGGCCGACGCGGGCGCTCCCTCGTACGGCACGGTGAGCCGCGCGATGGCGAGCTTGCTCGCGTACCAGCCCACGATCGCTCCCTCCCCGGGGCCGATCACCTGGGCGGAGCCATGGTCGTCGACGCGGCAGACCGACTCGTCGGCGGACGACCATTTCACCCATCGCGTGACGTCCTCCGTCCGGCCGTCGGAGTACCGGGCCCGGGCCAGGATTCGCTGGCTCCGACCAACCGCCGCGAGCGACCGGGCCGGCAGGATCTCGATCCCCTCGACCGAGGCGTCCCGCTGGGACGGAGGGGCCGTTCCCTCGCCGATCCATTCGCTCAGGATGCGATATTCGAGCGAGCTTGTCTCGAACCGCGTGCCCCCCTTATGGCTGATCGCCCCCGAGGGCTTCGCCAGGAACAAGCTCCGGCCCGGGTCGGAAAGCTCGACCCGCCGCCCACGGTCTTGCTTGACGATGTTGAAATAATCGGCCGCCGGGTCATAGCCCCGTAGCGAGAGCCGAAACCCTCCCTTACCCGCGAGCGCGCCATGACACGCGCCCGAGTTGCACCCCTCCTTCGCGAGCACCGGCAGGACATGGTTGCGAAAGCTCCAGGCGAACGGCCGGCCAGTCCCCTCGACGACGACCTGGGCGGTCGCGATTCGGCCCGCGACCTTCGCCGTGATCGTGGCCCTGCCATCATGGACGGGGCTCACGACGCCGTCGACCACGACGGCGATCCTGGGGTCGCTCGTCGTCCATTCGATGCCGTTCGTCGCCTGCCGCCCGACCTCGCCACGCTCGATTTCCTGGACGATCAAGGGCTGCCGGCTCGCGGGCGTCGCCAGGGTGAATTCGCCGGGAAGCACGACCAATCCCTCGGATGCCGCGGCCAGCGCGGGCGCGGCCGGCGAACAGCCGATCAAGATACCGAGGATAAGCTCGATTCGGATCTTCATGCGTATCACCTAGAAGAGTTCGTGAATCTCGCGATGTCCGAAATCGACCAACGGGAAGGGGCGGCCGGCCGGGCCGGGAAGCTTGGTTTCAAGGTCAAGGCCCAGGCTGTGGAAGATCGTGGCGGCGATATCGGCCGGCTCGACGGGCCGATCGGCGGGGACCGCCCCGATCGGATCGCTCGCCCCGATCACGCGGCCCCCTTGCACGCCCCCCCCCGCGAATCCCACGGTATAGCAAAGGGGCCAGTGGTCGCGCCCGCCAGCGGGGTTGACCCGGGGCGTGCGGCCGAATTCGGCGAGGTTGCAGACCAGGGTCGAATCCAGCAGCCCACGCTGGGCGAGGTCCTCGATGAGCGCGCTATAGGCCTGGTCGTACATCGGGCAGACGATGTCGCGCATCCCCTCGATCGAGGTAAATGGCTTTGAGCCGTGGATATCCCAGGTGATCTCGTCGAACACCGTCAGGAAGGCGTTGATGGTGACGAACCGCACTCCGCTCTCGACCAGCCGTCGGGCCAGCAGGCAGCACTGGCCGAATCGGGTCATTCCATAGCGATCGCGGGTGGCGGCTGGTTCCTGGGCCAGGTCAAAGGCCGCTCGTGCCTGGGTGCTGGTCATGAGGCGAAAGGCCGACTGAAAATTGCCGTCCAGAAGGGCGGCGTTCTCGGAGGATTCGAACGTGGAGACGGCGTCATCGACCAGTTCGCGGATTTTCCGCCGACGGTCCAGCCGGACGTTACCGATTTCCTTGGGTGGGAGCAGGTCGGGCACGCGGAAGCCAGGCTGGGAGGGGTCGGCGTTGAGCGAAAACGGGTCGTGGGCTTTACCCAGGAAGCCCCCGGCCTGGCCATTGGGCAGGTTGCCGCCGCCACGCCCCATGAGCTCGGGAAGCACGACAAACGGCGGCAGATCGGTCTTGCGCCCTTCCAGATAGGCGACGGCCGACCCAAGATGCGGCGTATTGACCCCGCCAGTGAAGAGCCGGCCGGTTTGCATCATCTGCCAGCCCGCGTCGTGGACGGCCGCGCCGCCGTGGTGGACCGAACGCACCAGCGAAAACTTATCGGCGATCGCGGCGTGCCGGGGCAGGATCTCGGAGACCTGGATCTGGGGCGACAGGGTGGCGATCGGCTTGAACGGACCTCGCACCTCGGCGGGCGCGTCGGGCTTCATGTCCCAGAGATCCATGTTGCTAGGCGCGCCCAGATTGAAAATCATGATGCACGCCCGGTCGTCCTTGCCCGCCTTGACTCCGCCGGCCGCTTGGGCCGCGTACCATTCGGGAAGCCCAAACCCGATCGCCCCGAGCGTGCCAACCCGCAAGAAATCGCGCCTGGTCGCGCCGTCGCACGTCGAGGTGTGGCCCCGGCCAGTCAACGTGAGCATGCGAAAACTCCTCCTTCGACCCTGCCACGGCCCCGGGAATGCGATCGTCGCGTCCCCGGGCCCAGGACGGACGTTCAAGGCGGGTGTGCGCCGAGATAGCCTCAGCCTATACCCTTATACCCTCCCAGCCCAAGCCTGGCCAACAGGATCGTGCTCCGTCTTCGTGTTTTTCGAGTTCTCCCGTGACCGCCAGCCACGCGCCACGGGTGCTTTGGGAAGGTCGAGCGGGTACGCTATGGTCCGTTGGAATGGTGATCCCCCTTCAGGAACGCCGCTGGAGTGAAGTGACGCGGATCTCCTCGAGCTTGAACTCGCCGCTTGCCGCGCCTGGGCTTGCCCCTCATCCCTCGCCCGAGATCCTGGGCGGCCTCTTTCGCATGACCGTTGCCCAGTACGAGCGCATGGTCGAATCGGGCGCTCTGGACGGCCTGCCCGGCGAATTGATCGCCGGCTTGCTGGTCAGGATAATCAGCGAAAACCACCGCATGTCATCGCTTGCGAGCCGCTTCTCGACTCGCTCTTGCCCTTGATCCTGCCCGGTCGCCGCCGAGGGCGAGCTCTTGATTGAGGTCGGGGAAACCACCCTCGCGCGGGATCGCGGCGACAAACAGCGGGCTTACGCACGAGGTGGCGTGCGAATCCGCTGGATTGTCAATCTGGTCGATCGCCGGCTCGAGGTCCACTCTCGCCCCTCCACCGAGGGCTATCGGGACCGGCTCGTCCTGACGGCGTCCTCGTGCGTCTCGGTCTCCATCGGCGATCGGGGGGTCGGCCAGATCACCGTCGCCGCTTTCTTGCCTCCAGGCGGTCCAGCCCCGGGAACGTGTTCGCGGATGAAACGAAGAGAGGCTCGATGATCGGTTGTTGGGCGAGAAAGCTGGCTGAAATCAGCCGTCTGGACCCTGGAGGACGGCTCTGGGCTCAAGGAGCCTTCCCTTGACGGACCCGGAATGCTCGCCTGACCACGGACGTGAGTTCGTGGTCACCGATCGCGCCGCCGCGTCACGTTCAATCACGACTTTCAACGATCCGCCAGAATCCGTTGGCGCGCCCGCTGAAACCCTCCGCGGAGCTTCAAGTGGTCTTGAAGCATTGACGGAACCCTGAATCGTCTGCTAAGTTTCGAGGGAATCAACCATTGGTATGTGGAGCGACCCCATCGGGACCCGCTCCTTGACCAGGAGAGGTGGCTGAGTGGTCGATAGCGACGGTTTGCTAAACCGTTAAACTGGGAAACCGGTTTCGGGGGTTCGAATCCCCCCCTCTCCGTTAACCGCGACGCGGGGCGATCATCCCTTGATCACCCCGACGGGCCGCAGGCGGGCGACTTTTCGCGAGATACCGGCCCGCTCGACCACGTCGACCACCATGTCGACGTCCTTGTAAGCGTCCGGCTGTTCCTCGGCCAGGCCTTTCGCGCCGCGAGCCCGGGCGAAGATCCCCAGTTTTTCGAGCTCCTGGTCGATCCGCCGCGAGCCGGCGTGCTTGACGGCGGCCGTTCGGCTCATGCGCCGGCCGGCGCCGTGGCAGGTGGTGCCGAATGAGTGTTGCATGCTCCCCGGCTCACCCGCCAGGACCCAGCTCGCCGTTCCCATGCTCCCGGGAATGATCACGGGCTGACCGATCGTGGCATAGGCGGCCGGGACCTCGGGATGGCCGGCGGGAAACGCGCGTGTCGCCCCTTTTCGGTGGACGCAGACGGGCCTCGAAATCCCGGCGGAGACGGTGTGGTCCTCGATCTTGGCGATGTTATGGGCGACGTCGTAGACCAGGTCGAGCCCGAGCTCCTCCCAGGAGCGCTCGAACACCCCGGCGAACACGCCTCGCGCCAGGTGGGCGAGCAAGTGCCGGTTGGCCCAGGCGTAATTCGCGGCCGCGCGCATGGCGGCCAGATACGCCTGGCCCTCGGGGCTCGAGACCGGCGCGCAGGCGAGCTGGCGGTCGGGGAGCTTGAACCCATAGCGCTCGGGAGCTCCCTCAAAGGCAGCCAGATAATCGTCGCACACCTGATAGCCCAGCCCGCGCGAGCCAGAGTGGATCAGGACGGTGAGCATCCCCTCCTCGAGCCCCATCGCCTGGGCCGCCACTCGATCGTGGACGCGGTCGACCACCTGCACCTCCAGGAAGTGATTTCCCGAGCCCAGCGTGCCGCACTGGTCGCGGCCACGCAACAGCGCCCGGGCGCTCACCCGGCTGGGGTCGGCCCCTTCGAGACAGCCTCCAGCCTCGGTCGCGATCAGGTCGGCGGGGGTTCCGATACCTCGCGCGACGAAGTGGGCGGGACCATCCAGGAGCACCTGCTTGATCTCGGCCTCCTCAAGGATGAACCTGCCCCCTTGGCCGACGCCGGTCGGAACATGGCGAAAAAGCTCGTCGATCAGCCGCTTGATGGTCCCCTTAACCTCGCTGTAGGCGATCTTGCTGCGGAGCAGGCGCACACCGCAATTGATGTCGTACCCCACGCCACCGGGCGAGATCACGCCGCCGTCCGCGGGATCGGTGGCGGCGACGCCGCCGATACAGAATCCATAGCCCCAGTGAATGTCGGGCATTGCCAGGCTGGCCTTCTGGATGCCCGGCAGGGTCGCCACGTTCACGACTTGCTCGAGCGCCTGGTCTTCCCGCACCGACTGGATCAACTCCGCCGAGGCGAATACCAGCCCGTCGACCCGCATCTCCGCGCGATAGCTCTGGGGAATCCGCCACAGGCACGGGCCCGCTTGCTCGAGCGGCCCCTCAAATCGATTCCTGGCCATCGCGGTCTCCTTGCTCCTGAAGCTCAAGACAAAAATCACGGGCCGATGAAACCCTGGCCTCGCTACGAAATGGACTGCGATCGAGCCATAAGGTTCGCAAGCCCTCGCGCCATGTCGGCGCTCCCTCTTGGCCTCGGCCATGGTGCGAGCGTGGCCAAGATCCGCGGAACGGTATCCGTATTAACAGAAAACCTGGTCGATCATAGGATTCCGCGCGAATCGGTGGGACCAATTTGTGAATGGGGAGGGAGTCGCGTGGTCAAGAAATGGACGACGATCGTCGTGATTCTAGGCCTGACTTACGTCGTGCCCATGCCCTGGCCGGGGGCGATAAGCCCGATCGGGATGGATTCATCACCCAGGTCGGCACATACCGGCTCTATCACGGGAAGTTCACGTTGAGGTTCTTCGAGAACAAGGGGAAGCTCAACTACGAGGAAGTTGGCACGATCCGGAAGTTTTGGCTCCCCTTCATCAAGTATGAGGAGGCTTGGTCCGGCGGGCCCGCGGATCCTTGGATCGAAAAAGGTCCAAACTGGTTCGCCTTCGCGGAGTCTCCCAAGGAGCGGTCGCCCCAGGCCGTTTGGATCTATAGCGGGCGCGACAAACTCCAATACTTGAAGTGGGATCCAGCGCCTCAGGGAAACGATTTGGAGCCTGGAACCCTCCTGTGCACGCAGTACGAGTTTGACCCCGATACGTTCCCCTCGATCGTGAATAACGTCCCGAGGGCGGTTCTGGATCGGCTGCCGCCCTCGTTCAAGAAAAAGTGCGAGGTCAGGCCGCGGCTCGCCGCGAGCGTTCCCTCCAGGCCCGTTGCCCGATAGAATGCGCTGAGGAGATCCACCATGCCCACGATTACACGCTGACCGAGGACGGAGTCAACGGGACCTGACATGACGCAAAAGCGCCTGAAAATGGCTCTGCTCAAGCCGCGGTTCTCGACTCGAACGCTGATGGTTTTCGTGGGGCTGGTCGCGATCGTGCTGCATGGCGTCGAGACCTCCCGGCGCTGGGACGCTCCATTGACAGGGTAGCCTGTGGGTGGTGGGATAGGAGGGGCGGGTTATTTTTTCAGGCACGACGAACTCGGTTTTGGGTTCGGTTACATAGTCCCGGCCCAGTACGCGCATTCGGTCGAGGGCATGATCACGCGAGTGATTCGTCATCGGTGCGCCACGCCTGCGCAGTCCTTGTCCCCGGCGCTGGCGGGCGTCTTGTTCGCGGTGCTGGTCCTGAGCTTTCCCTTCGTTCGACGTTCGCTCGAGACGCGTTACGAAACGGAGTGCCGGCAGGCCTGGATGCGCCGATGTCGGATCGCCCTTTCGATCTTGCTCGTCGCCTCCGCGCTGATCGGGCTGAATCTCACGGCGGAGCTCGCTCGCCCACCGTCGCCTGCCTCTGAGATCAAGTTCGGCGGTCCTTTCTGCCAGGACTGCGGACCCTCGGTCGGCGATTACTTCGGCATCCGGCCGACCGTGCTCAACATTCGTGTGGATGGTCGCGTCGCGATGCGGAGACAATGGGATGGATCGGACGTCCTGAGCCATTCCACCAGCCGATTTCAGGTGGCCGACTTCTACAACGGCGAAAAAGCCGTCGACGAGGTCACGATCGACCACGGACTCGACGATTCGATCGTGACCTACGGCGGAACATACGAACACATGCTCTCAAAGCCACGAGTGGTCCGGCCGGCGACGCGGTCTCGGTTCGACATCTGGTGGGCTCCGGTAGCGAGTGCACTGATCACCATGTTCGTCGTCGTCGATCTCGGACTTCGTATCCCGGCTTGGAGGAACACCCAGGGACGGGTCTCCACGCTCACCGCCGCGAGCACATGACCAGTTCACTCGGCTTGTGAAGGAGCTTCGGCGCTTGGGCGTCGGGCAGCGACCATTGGCCCTGCCAGCGACTTCCCCGTCGCCGTACCCGCCGCGGCGAGCTGCTCTGGCGTCCCTTCACACACCAGCCGGCCCCCCTCGGCACCCGCGCCTGGGCCCAGTTCGATGATCCAGTCGGCCTCGTGCAAGAGTGCGGGATCGTGGGTGATCGCAAAAAGCGAATGGCCACGGTCGACCAGCGCGTGGAGAGCCTCGAACACCTTGACTTTGTCGTGAGGATGAAGGCCGAGCGTGGGCTCGTCCAGGATCACGACGGCCTGGGTGGTCTGGGCGCGGGCGAGCAGGGTCAGCGAGCGCGCGAGTACGCTCGAGAGCCTGAGCCGCTCAAGCTCACCCGATGAGAGCGTGGCCAAGGGCTGCCCGAGCCTGAGATAGTCGAGCCCAAGGTCCAGAAGCCCGCGCAGCCGCGATTGGACGCGGGGCCGGTTGCGAAAAAAGCCAAAGGCCTCGCGGAGCGTCATGTCGAGCACCTGGGCGATGTCTCGGCCGCGGTATTTGATCTCGAGGATCTCGCGGCGGTAGCGCGCTCCGTGGCATTCGGGGCAGGGGACGACGACGTCGGGCAGGAACCGCATGTCGACCGTTTGCGTTCCCTCGCCCTGACAGACCCCACAGCGCCCGCCGTCGATATTAAAGCTGAACCGGCCCGCGTCGTATTTGCGTAGGCGTGCTTCGTGGGTGGCGGCGAAGGCCTGGCGGATCTCGTCAAACGCCTTGACGTGGGTGGCGGGGTTCGAGCGCCCGAGCCTCGTCAGCGGTCGATGCCCCAGGAAGATCGCGCGATCGATGCCGCTGGGGACGATAAGCTCGTCATGAGGCAGGGGATCGGAGGGTCGGCCAAGCTTTCGGACCAGTGCGGGATAGAGCGTGTGCTCGACCAGGGCGCTTTTGCCCGACCCATTGACGCCGGCGATCGCGCACAAGACTCCAAGCGGAAACGCGACATCAAGCGACCGAAGCCCGCGACCCCGAGCACCACGCAAGCGCAGGTCGTTCCCGGTCGGCTTCCGCCGGCTTCGGGGAGCGAAGGGCGATTGATCCAGAAGCGCGGCCCGGGTCGGCGACTCGGCGACCGCCGCCAGACCCGCGACCGGGCCGGAGTAGAGCACTCGCCCTCCCTGATCGCCCGCGCCGGGGCCCAGGTCGACAAGATGGTCGGCGGCCTCGATCACCTGGCGCTCATGCTCGACCACGAGGACCGTGTTTCCCCGGTCGCGAAGGCTCCGGAGCGACTCCACGACAGCCCCGATCCGGGCGGGGTGCAGCCCGGCCGTCGGCTCATCGAGCACATAGAGCGCTCCCACGGGTCCCGAGGTCAGCAAGCGCGCTAGGCGGGCGCGTTTGAGCTCGGAGCGTGTCAGGCTGGCGGAGGGGCGATCGAGCGCGACCTCGCCCAGGCCCAGCTCGATCAGGAAACGCAGCCCATGCTCGATCTGGCGAGGGAGCTCGGTCGATTCCGCCCCCGCCCAGAGGGCGGCTTCGCGGACGCTCAGGGCCGACGCGGTGGCAATGTCGTGGCCGCCGAGCTTGACCTCGAGCGCCTCCGGGCGTAGCCTCGTTCCCTGGCAGGCGGGGCAGACCTGGTCCCGCGACCGGCCCAGGCCCTCGCAGGCTCGGCACGCGCCCAGGGCGCTTGAATAGCGAAAGAGAGCCGGCGAGGGGGGCAGATGGTCGAGCCCGCGGCATCCACATCGCCAGCCCCGGGTGAAGGTCTGGTCGTGCCCTTCGCTCAGGATCTTGCATCGTCCATGGCCATGGGTAAACGCGGTCTCGATCGAGTCCGTTCGGCGCGGGGCTGGGTCGCGGCCTCGCGTGAGACGGTCAACGACCACATCGAGGACACCCGGCGTGGCGACGGCGAAATCGGGCTCGTCGAGCCGGATCAAGCGGCCCTGGGATCGGGCGCGGGCGAACCCCTTCGCGACCAGGTCGCGCGCGATCGCCTGGGGATCGCTGTCGGCGAGCAGATCGACCGGAAAGGCGATTTCGTAGGAAGCCTCGGCCGGGATCGCCTCGAGCGCGCGCGCGAACGCGGTCGGCGAGGCGGGCTCGACCACCCGACCACAACCACGGCAGACGACCGACCCCTCACGCGCGAACCAGAGCGCGAGCAAGCCATGAATCTGGGCAATGGTCGACAGCGTGCTCCGCGGCGACCCGCCCCGCGAGGACGCGGCCAGGCCGATCGCCGGGGGGACGCCGTCGATCAGGTCGGAGGGGGGCTTTTCCAGGCGATCGAGGAACTGGCGAGCAAACGGTGAAAACGTCTCGATATATCGTCTTTGACCCTCGGCGCGGAGGGTGTCGAGGGCGAGCGAGGTCTTGCCCGCGCCGCTGACGCCGGTGATCACGATCAAGCGCGACAGCGGGAGGTCGAGGTCGATCGCCCTGAGATTATGGACCGACGCTCCACGCAGCCTGATGACGCGTTCCGAGACCGGGGCGGAGGGTCGGGCCATGATCGCCTCTGGCGGGGCGAACCCGCCCGTGGGCCTAGTGGAAACGCGACGAGCCCGGATGGCCCGGGCTCGTCACGCGAGAGTCAAACGACCTGGCCCGCCGGTTCAGGGGTTGGCGCGCCTGAGGGTGAAACCGGTCATCATGAAGCCGTCGTCGTCCATCGCGCTATAGCTGCCGCTGAGCGACAGATACTTGGCGAAGACGGAGAAATCGGGGAGCTTCTCGACAGGGATGAGCTTATCGAGGCCGGGGATCGGGGCTCCGCCGCGAACGACGGTCGCCTGCTCGAGGGCCTTCACGAACTGCCCCCCCTTGACCATGTCGTAGGAGATCCGAGCCTGCTCGTCGGGCTTGACAAAGGTCATCCCGCTGGCCTTTTCCGGGAGTTCCTTGGCGACCTTCTGAAATGCCTCGCTCTCGGCAAGGGGGGTGTTGCCCGATCGCAAGACCTGTTCGAGCAGGGTCGAATCGGTCGTCACCATGAGGGCGTCCTTGGCGATGGCGATGCTAATCGGCCCCTTGAATTGCATCTGCGCGCCCGCCCCATTGTTGGGCATTTCAGGAATGGCGAAATCGTAAATCGTGGTTCCCTGGAAATCCCGTTTCTCAGGGGCGGCCCCGGTCATCTCGATGACGCGGGAGAGGGTGTTCTGAAACGCCTTTGGGTCCTCGAGCGCGATCGCCAACAGGGCTCGTTGGCTATCTTCCTTGACCGGCTTCTTGAAGTCGCTGATCAGGGTGACGCGATCACCCAGGGGTCCGAAGAAATCTTGCTTGAGCGAGAGTGGCTGGCCACCGTTGGGGCCGACGAGTTGCTGCTCGATGATGTTGAGCATGCCAGGCTGGAACTTGTTGACCAGGTCATTGACGGCCTCGTAGAGGTTATCGAGGTCGAGGCTCAGGGTTTGATAGCTGGCGACGGTGGCGGGCACCCACGCCTCGGGCTTCAAGGTGATCGCGGGGAGCGAGAACATCTTGAGCACGCCGCTGACCGGCTTGGGGGCGAGGACGAAGGTCTTGCTCAGGCTGTCGAATCCGCCACCGGCGAAGGTAAAGCAACCGCCGATGGACTTGAGCCCGTCGGCTCCGAGCTCGGTGACGAGCACCTGGTTTTGCTGGGCATCGGCGTCGACCCCCTTGGCGTTGGCCTTGATGCCGAGGGCGACGAGCTTGGCGACGTCGAGAAACCAGATCGCCTGGGAGTTCGCGGATTCGGTCTTGGCCTGGGTCTTGACGAAGGGGGCCGAGGTCGCGAGCGAGGTGTCGCGGCCATCTCGGTGGGCGGCCACGTCCTTGACGAGCTCGAGATCGCTACCGATCAGGAACAGGCTCCCGGCGTTGGTCCAGATGATCGGCGGAGCGGGGGGGGTGTTGTCGTCGTCCTTTTTCGCTTCCTTTGGCTCCGGGGCCTTCAGGATGTGGATCGTGAGGCCGCTAAAGCTCTCGGTCGTGGCCCTGAAGCCAGAGGATTCGCCCTGCTTGGCGGCACGGGTGAGCAGATCGAGCATCTTTTTTTCGTTCTCGCCCGCGTCGGCGATCAGGATGCCCGCGATCGGGAGTTTGGGGTCGTCGCGGCTGACGGCGGCCAGGGCGAGCGGGCCTTGAGGGAGCTCGATGAGCTCGGTCACGCTCAGGCCGACGGCCCCCTTGAGGGGCTTGGCCACCTCCTCGAGCCGCTTCATGAGCTCCTCGCGAAAATCCTTGAGGGCGGGGTCGTTGTAGAGCTGCCCGTACTGGCTGGCATCAAACGCCTTGCGAAACGCCTTGGCGTCGACCATCTTCGCGAAAAAGATCGTCGACTCGGGAAGCATTCGTTCCGGAGGCGCCGCGGCGGTCGCGCGGGTGGGCAATCCGGTCAACCCCAAGAGTCCAAGCCAACCGAGCATCGCCAGCCGACCCATCGTCCGCTTCGCCATTCGCATCACGACTCACTCCCTTTCGCTAAAGACCTTGATCCTCGACCGATCGGCCGGGGAAATCGACCAAGACCGGCGCTCATCTCGCCGGCACCTCTCTGTTTCAGTCCACTTTCCACGCGAGTTACGACCGTCAGGACGAACCGTGCCGGAACGCGACCCGGTCCACCATGTCCACGAACGCCTTCCTAGCGGGTCGTCTCCTTGCTTTTGACGGTCGAGGAGGGATGAAGCTCGGCCGGAGTGGTTCCTTTCTTGGCACCAGGACCCTCCGTGAGCCCGACGGGACGCCCCATGATCCGCCGCCGGGGGGGCTCCAGATAACGGTAGCCGCTGTTCGGATTCGATTTGTCAAACGCGAACGCCTCGCGATGCTCGATGAACTCCTTGACATACGCGACCGGAATCGCGAAGCCCAGGTTGTCGGCCATCGCCGCGTCGGCGCCTCGGCTGGTGACGCCAATGACCTCGCCACGCTGGTTAAAGAGCGGGCCACCCGAATTCCCAGGGTTGATCGCCGTGTCGGTCTGGAGATAGAGCTGCCCCTCGATGCTGCGGCTGCGGTTGCTGACGATCCCCTGCGAGACCGAGCGCTCGAGCCCAAAGGGATTCCCCACCGCGAACACCCCGTCGCCGGCGCTGACGTCGTCATCCTTACCTAGCACGACATGGCTCGGTTTCACGTCCGGAGGCAAGGGGAGCTTGATCAAGGCGAGGTCAAAAAACGCATTGATCGCGACGATCTCGACGTCATCGATCCGCCGCCGCGAAAAACCCGACGTGGCGTTCAAATACAAAATGGCCGAAACCCGGGTCTCTCCCTGGATCACGTGGGCGTTGGTCACGGCATAGCCCTCGCGATTGATAATGAACCCCGACCCCTTGCCCGATGGGGTCTCGATCGAAATCACCGCCTCGCCAAAACGACGGACCAAGTCGTTGACGCCCGTCGGTTTCAGGTTCCCGGTCGAATAGAATCGCGAGGATTCAATCTCGGGAGCGCGGCTCGAGGGGGCCCCGGTCGCCGTGTCTAGCCCCTTGACCCGTTTCTTGATTTGGTCCTTGGGAATCCGCAAGAGGTCGTATCCCAGGTCGACGTAGACGGCGGTGGCCCGATCAGCCACGACCTCGCCCACGACCTTTTGACCGTCCCTCAGCGTGATGGTCTCGGAATCGGCGCGCGCCCGGGGCGCGATCGGACCCAGTACCATGATCATCATGACCAGCCATCGCCGTCGAGCCAATCGCGGTCTCCTCTCCTCGAGTCGGGTCCTGAAAAAAAACGCGCCGTCGCTTCAAGCCCTATTCTAATAATCGCTTCGATCCTTTCAACCCTGCCTGGCACCGAACTTCCTCACGTTTCCGGAGAGAAGGCCATTTGTGTATCTTAACTGTTTTTGCTAAATTTCCATTTGTCTCAAATCCACTTGACGAGATTCGCGGATTCGGGCTTGTAGCGGTCCAGACGATCGCGCGCCTCGTTTTAGCGATTGGGACCGGCGTGAACGAGCATGCCGACCGGCCGCGAATTCCATTCGGGTGTGCCCTTTGCTGGGAGACGTTCTCGTGATGACCTTATCTTGGCGTGCAAGCGCCCTCCAGGCGAGCCTGGTGTCGCGGATCGTGTTGCCGGCGGCGATGATGATGGGCCTGGCCGCCCCGGGGGGCCGCGCCCAGGATGAAAAGCCCGCGCCCGGGCGATCTCCCCAGGCACCCGCGGCCGGGGATTTGATTAAGCCCCCCGCGATTCCTGAAGTCAAGTTGGTTCCCAATCTGAATACGATCCCCGTCCCCCATGATCGGACGGCGTTTAACGTCCAGATGGTCAACACGGCCCTTTTGCCGCGTGACAAGGAAGGGATCTGGGTCCTGGATTTCGCGTTCAAGCCGCTCCGGATGAAGACGGTCGAGATCCCTGGCAAGGGGCGTCGGCAGCTTCATTACCTGTATTACCGGGTTGTGAATCGCACGTCCAAGCCGCGGATGTTCGTGCCGCAGTTCATCATGGTGAACGAGACAGGCCGAAAGATCGAGGATCAGGTCGTGGCCGAGGCGGTCCCGGTCATCCAGGCGCGTGAGGACGCGACGATCCCCCTCCTGGGCGCTGTCAACATCATGGGGATGCTGCCGGCGAGCGAAAAACCGGACGTCGACGACGCGGTCTACGGCGTGGCCGTCTGGGACCGATGGGATCCCAAGGCCGATCGCTTTAGCATCTATGTTCGTGGGCTTTCCGATGGTTACAAGGAAGTCCCCTCGCCGAGCGGTGGCAAGCCGGTCGTCAAATACAAAACGCTCCGGATCGACTTCATTCGTCGGGGCGACGAGCGGCAACTGAGCGAGAAGGAAATCGAGTTCGGCGACCCAGCCTACGAGTGGGTCTACTGGTGAGCCGGGGTTTTCAGGGCTCGGTCACGAGGATCCCGCGTACGCCGCTGGGTCTGTAAGCCCGAGCTTTGCAAAGGCCGCCAGTCGAATCAAGCAGGCGTCGCAGCGGGCGCAGGCCAGTCCCCCTGGCGTGGGGTCGTAGCAGGTGTGGGTCATCCCATAATCCACCCCCAGCTCGTGTCCGCGCTCGATGATTCGCTCCTTGGTCATCTGGATCAGGGGGGCGTGGACCGTGAACCGCCCCCGCTGCTCGACACCGGCCTGGGTGGCCAGATTGGCCAGGTGCTCAAAGGCGCGAAGGTATTCCGGCCGGCAATCGGGATAACCGGAATAGTCGACGCAATTAACCCCAACGAAAAGATCAAAGGCGGCGAGGGTTTCGGCCCAGGCCAAGGCCAGCGAGAGCATGACGGTGTTGCGAGCCGGGACATAGGTGATCGGGATTCCCTCGCCCATGGCCTCGTTGGGTCGGTCCTTGGGGACCTCGATCGCGGCGGTCAGAGCGCTCGCGCCAAAGGCCCGCAGGTCGATCGCGATCTCCAGGTGCCGCGCGACCGAGAACGCCCGGGCCACCCGTCGAGCGGCCTCGAGCTCGATCGAATGGCGCTGGCCGTAATTGACCGTGAGCGCGTGGAGCTCATAGCCCTCGTCGGCCGCGATCGCCAGCGTGGTCGCCGAATCCAGCCCCCCAGAGAGCAATATCACGGCCCTTTTCGTCGCGCTCATGCCCGCCCCCTCTTGTGGAAAACCGTTCCGATCCGATATTCTGATCGTCCGTAGGGATGAAGTTCAACGCATTGGGGTGATTGTTTCATGGCTCACAAAAAAGGACAGGGTTCAAGCCGCAACGGTCGCGACTCGAACCCCAAGATGCTCGGGATCAAGCTTTACGGCGGCCAGACGGCCAAGCCCGGGAGCATCGTGTGCCGGCAGAATGGGACCAAATGGCGCCCAGGCCGCAATATTGGCGTCGGCCGCGATTGGACGCTTTTTTCCTTGATCGACGGGACCGTCCTGTTTGACCAGGAAGGCCGGCGGATCAACATCGTGCCTCACAAGGTCTAATCAAGGCGCACCACACAATAGGGCGGGTCGTCGCGAGCCGCGGAACCGCCCGAGGGCGGGATTTCGATGTTCGTTGATCGAGTGACCTTGTACGTCAAGGGGGGGACGGGTGGCAACGGCTGCCTGAGCTTTCGGCGTGAGAAATACGCGCCCCGCGGCGGGCCCAATGGGGGTGATGGGGGTCGCGGGGGTGATATCATCATCCGCGCTGAGATGGGGCTGACCAACCTGGCCCATCTTTCGCATCAGCGCCACTGGAAGGCCGAGCAAGGCGAGCATGGCGAGGGCTCGGATCGTTTCGGCCGGGGGGCGACCGACCTGATCATTCAGGCCGCGATTGGGACCCTGGTCCGCGACCGTGATCGTGGCAACTTGCTCGGTGATCTCCGAGCCGATGGCGAGCAGATCATCGTCGCTCGCGGTGGGCGAGGGGGGCATGGCAACACGTTTTTCAAATCGTCCACCAACCGCGCCCCACGGCAGCACGAAAAAGGCTTTCCTGGCGAGGAACGCTGGATCACCCTTGAGCTCAAGGTCATCGCCGATGTCGGGCTTATCGGCCTGCCCAACGCCGGCAAGTCGACCTTGCTCTCGCGGATCTCACGCGCGCATCCGGAAATCGCCGATTATCCGTTTACCACCAAGTTCCCCAATCTGGGGACCGTGATCACCCCGGACCGCAGTTTCGTGGTCGCCGACATTCCCGGTCTGATCGAGGGCGCGCACCAGGGGCATGGGCTCGGCCATGAATTCCTCCGCCATGTCGAGCGCACGTCACTGCTGGTGCATCTGGTCGAGGCGAGCCCGATCGACGGGACGACGCCTCTGCAAAATTACCTCGCGATTCGCAACGAGCTCGCCCAGTATAGCGCGGCCCTGGCCGAGCGCCCGGAGCTGGTGGTCCTCACCAAGACCGACGTGCTGGGGTCGCTGGACGAGGCAACCCTGCTGGCCGAGTCGCTCGGTCGTGACGTGTTCACGATTTCGTCGGTGACGGGGCAGGGGGTTCCGAGGCTGTTGCACGCGATCATCGATCGACTGTGGGGTCATGAGGACGAGCCGGGGCTCAAGTCGCCGGGCACGCCGGTGGCGGCGGGTGCCTAGACGATGCCGGCGATCGTGGCCGACCTGGGTAACAGCCGGCTCAAGCTCGGGCGGGTGGATCAAGACCGCCGCCTGGGCGCGACGGTGAGCCTGCAGCTCGGCGATCCCGAGAGCTGGCGGCGGGGGCTTGCGGAGCTGGGCATCTCGTCTCCTCGTGAGGCATCGTGGGCGATCTCGTCGGTCAATCCCCCCCTCGCCCGGAGCCTGGCGGGCTTTCTTGACCAGGAGGGCGTCCAGGCCTCGTGTTGGTTTGACTCGGCCTCCCAGGTTCCGATGGACATGGACGTGGAGGGGGCCGAGACCGGCGGCGCGGACCGCGCGCTCGGCGTGCTCGCGGCCCGGTCGCTGGCCGCGCCCGGGCAGCCCGTGCTGGTGGTTTCCTGCGGGACAGCCGTGACCATCGAAAGCGTCGACGACCGCGGCGTCTGGCGTGGCGGCTCGATCGGGCCAGGACTGGGCGTCTCCGCTCGGGCACTTCATCTGATGACCGCCCAGGTCCCCATCATCGCCATCGACTCGCAACCGCCGCCCCGCGGCCGAGGGACCGTCTCCTCGCTCGAGGCCGGGATCTTCTGGGGTCTGGTCGGCGGCGTACGCTTGCTCATCGAGCTCCAATCGGCTCTTCTAGGCGGCGTGCCCGCTGTCTTCTGGACCGGCGGCGACGCACCGCTCGTCGCCCCCGCCGTCGCGGGGCCGACCGCCAGGCTCACACCCAACCTTGTCCTTCAGGGGCTCGCCCTGCTCGTACCCCTGGAAACCAACCCCTGAATCCCAGCGCCGAGGTCCGATCTTGAGCTCGAAATCCGATGAACGCGTCCTGGTCGTCCCAGCCCTGGCCCTCGATCAACTCGGGCGATTCCAGGGCTTTCACCCCGACGCCGAGCACTACCTGTCAGCCCTGCTGGTTCCCGAGCTCATGGACTATCGCCCGCGCTCGGAGGTCGAGACCGATCCTAGCCTCAAGCAAATCATCCCTTACGTCGTCTTTCGCTGCCATAACGAGGCGTTTTGCTATACGAGGGGCTCGTCGCAAGGAGAGTCACGCCTGCATCGCCTGCGATCGCTGGGCGTCGGCGGCCATGTCGCCCAGGAAGACGCCGGCGGCGAACGCACCCGAGGTGCCTACGAGCTCGCTCTCAAGCGCGAGCTCGACGAGGAAGTCGCCGTCTCCAGCCCCGGGCGCATCCAGCTCGTGGGCCTGATCAATGACGACTCGACCCCGGTCGGCCAGGTCCACCTGGGCGTGATCCACCGGTTTGATCTCGATCAACCCCTGGTCACGCCCCGCGAACATGGGCTCGCCGAGGCGGCGTTCCTTTCCTTCGATCAGATCCGCGCGCTTCGCGGCGAGTTCGAGACCTGGTCCCAATTCTGCATCGACTCAGTGCTCGACCACCCCTGACGCGGCCGCGCGGACCGCGACGGGTTTCGCGCCTGGCTGCCGCTCGTCGAGCCAGGCGATGAGGGGGGGGAAAATCTCCCGAGGCGCATGGCGGCTCCAGACCAGGTCACAGTGGCCATAGTCGGCCACGTTGCCATTGGCCCTGCCAAACCGCCAGAGCGTCTTATCAGAGCTGCCGATCGCCGCGAACGTCAGCTCGGTCGAGGGCACGTCCGAGAGCAGGTCGGCATCTCCGGCGACCAGCAGAGTCGGCGTCTTGACCTCGCCCAGACGCGCGGCAAAGTCAATCCGCCGATCCGCCGAAAGCATGTGACCATATTCGAGATACGGCCTGAGCTGCTTGAGCGCCCCAGGACCGGTGTCCTCCAGTGCATAGCCATAAAAACGCGAGATCGTCCGGGGTTCGACGTTTTCGCTCGTGTAATAGAAGCGGTCGATCATCCCCATCCCCGGCAGGCGAAAATACTTGAGTGGCCTGCCCATCCGGCCCGGGCTCGCCACCAGGGCCAGCGCCCGCAGTCCACGATTCGCGAGGATGATGTCGTGATGGGGCGCGTCGGCCTGGATGATCGTGCTCCCCATCCCCACGAAATTCGCGATCCGCCCCGTATCATGGCCGAGCTCCAGGTAGGGAAAGATCAGCATCCCGCCTAGGCTATGACCGATCCAGTTGACCTGGTCGCGGCCCGTCACCTTCTCGACGTGATCGAGGATCGCGGGGACGTCGAATCGCACCATGTCATCGACGGTCCAGCTCCGTTCGCCGCGCTCCCTGATGAAGGTCTGCCGAAGCATCGGGTTCACGAAGTCGAACCTGCCCAACTGGTCATTTTCACCGGAACCACGCATATCGAAGACAAAAACCTCGTAACCGCGGGCCGCGAGCTGCCCGGGCAGGTGGTCGTCGGTGATCGTCCAGAAGGTCGCGTTGAGCCCCAGCCCATGGGCCATGATCACCGGGAGCTTGCCCGGATCCGGATGCTCGGGCCGATAGCGTCTGACCCCAATCCGCCAGCCGTCGCGGGTGGCGACGAATTCGTCGGCGCAAGGCTGCAAGTCCCTGAGCGGCGCGTTCCGGCGCGCGGTCGCGCAGCCGGCGTCGCCAAGCAGGCAGAACAGCAGCAACAACGAACGGGCGAACGCCCGATCCGGTCGGATCATCGCGACTGAGATCCCTCTCGCGGAGGAAAACGCCGAGAGCCTCCCTGCTCAACGGCGTCGCGGATTCTAGCGGACAAGTCCCGACAAGGGAACGCCATGAAAAAAAAACGCGAGATCGAGCACGGTTGATCCGTCAATCTCGACCTGAACGGTCCCACTTTCCCTGACCGCTCTTTTCGCTCAGTTCGCCCATTTAACGACCGGGGCGAGGTTTCGTCGGCGTGGCCTGGAGCGGATCCTCGGGCCAGGCGTGCTTGGGATATCGTCCCCGAAGGTCTTTACGGACTTGCTGATACGTGTTGCCCCAGAATCCGCGGAGGTCGCTGGTAATCTGGACCGGCCGGCCATTCGGGGCGAGCAGGTGGATCACGATCGGGATTCGCCCGCGCGCGACCCTGGGCCCGTCGGTCCAGCCAAACAACTCCTGGACCCGAGCGGCCAAGACGGGCGGTCGTCCCGCTTCGTAGGCGAGCCGGACCACGCGCCCGCTGGGCAAGGTCACGGACTCGGGAGCGCTCGCGTGGAGCTCGCGTCTCTGGGCGGGATCCAATCGCGTGGCCAGGATCGCGGTCCAATCGGCCTGTTCCACGCTCTCGCGGCGCGATAGATCCGAACAGATTTGCTCGAGCGAGTCGACGAAGACCGACGCCTCCAGGGCTGGCCAGGCGAGCTCGGGCACCGCCTCGCTCAGGAACTCGAACCGCCCGATCCACGCCGCCGCCCGCTCGCTCGAACGAGCCAGTGCCTCGGCCTCGGGGCGTAGGGCCTCGAACAAGACCCGGCCCGCGAGAGCGGGTTCGACGGAGGCGCTCGAATCCTCGCGAAGGACAAGGTCCAGAAACAGCAGCCGCGAGCGACCCACGACCCGTCCGCGGGCAACGTCATAGTCCGCGAACGACTCCCGCCTGATCAGCCCCGGCAACCGCCGTTCGAGCCACTCAAAACGCGCTGAGCTGGCGACCTCGACCAGGATCTCTAGCCCGCCAGGGCCCTTGATCTCGCGGGCGTCGAGCGCCAGGAACAGCTCGGCGTCATGAACGCTGGACCCTGGCGCGAGCCGCGCGCCCCGGCCGCCGACCATGAGGCCGGTGCCGCGGAGCCCCCGCTTTTTCACCAACCGATCGGGATACGCGAGGAGCAGCCACTCGAGCAGCTCCTCGTCGTCGCCTCGTGAGCGCCTGGGGTTTCGCTCATCGATCCGCCGCAACAGGTCGTCGCGAGCCCGGGCAACCTGCCGGGCGGCGCTGGGGTCGATCCCTCGCGTGATCAGCCCTGGCGAAAAGCGCGCCTGCTCGGCGATCTCGAGGAGCTCGAGGCGGTCAAGCACGTCAGAGGCAAGCGCGGTATCGCTCGCGAGGTCGCTGGAGGGTGCCCGGCCCATCCCCCGCGCCTTAAGGTCGGCCTCGGAAAGGAGCGCGGCCACGCTGGCCCCCTCCCAGGGACGGCCCGCGCTTTGGGCCTCGACGATCAGCCGGCCCAGCCGGGGATGAACCGGCAGCTCGAGCATCCGATCGCCCATCGCGGTGACGCGAGGGGGATCACCGGTGACAGCGCCCAGCATCCGCAAGAGAGCGAGCGCCCCCTGCGCGCGTTCCGGCGCGGGGGCGTCGAACCAGTTGAATCGACTGAGATCCCGGACGCCAAACGACAGGATCCCCAGGATGGTCGCCGCTAGATCGACGCGGTGGATCTCGGGGATCGCGAATTCGGGCCGGCCGAGGAAGTCGCGTTCGGCATAGAGTCGAATGCAGCGCCCTGGGGCGGTTCGGCCCGCCCGACCGGCGCGCTGGCTGGCGGAGGCCCGGCTGATCGCCTCGATGCGATGGCGATCGACGCCTCGATCGGGATCATGCCGCACGAGCCGCTCGAGCCCGGAATCGACGACGGTTGTTACTCCCTCGATCGTGAGCGAGGTCTCGGCGACGTTGGTTGCCAGGATCACCTTTCGCGGACCGCCCGGCGCGAGGACGCGATCTTGCTCCTCGGCCGGCATCGAACCATGCAGGGTCATCACGACCGCCCCACCGGCTAGCGACCCCAGGGCCCGGCCGGCCCGGCGGATCTCGGCCATCCCAGGCAGGAAAACCAGAATGTGCCCACGATCGCCGGGGTCCGCGAGCCGCTCGGCAACCGAGGCCGCGATCGCCTGATCGAGCTCGCGACGGGCGGCCGGCCGATACACGACCTCGACCTCGTGAAGCGCCCCCGGCACGTCGATCACCGGGCAATCGCCCAGATAGCGAGCCAGCGCGCCGGTCTCCAGGGTCGCCGACATCACCACCAGCATCAGATCCGGGCGCGCGTCGCGACGGATCTCGTTCAAAAGCGCGAGCGCCAGGTCGGCGTGCAGCCCACGCTCGTGGAACTCGTCGATCACGACCGCGCCGACCGATTCCAGGAACGGGTCCGCGAGCAGCCGCCTCGCCAGCACCCCCTCGGTGAGGAATCGCAGCCTCGTTTGATTCGAGAACCTGCGTTCGAACCGGATCTGGTATCCGACCTCGCCGCCGACCGTCCAACCGCGCTCGAAGGCGATCCGCGCCGACGCCGCGCGGGCGGCCACCCGCCGGGGCTCAAGCACCAGGACGTTGGGATGGTCGGGCCCAAGCAGACCCGACTCCAGAATCGCCGGCGGGACGCGGGTCGTCTTGCCCGAGCCAGGCGCGGACCTGACCACCACCGCCCCACCGGCCGCCGCCGCGAGAATCCCAGGAATCGCCAGATCGATCGGCAACCGCTGCATCATCTTGGTCGGCCGTCGCGAGGGGTAAGGCCGTCCGAGCCCGCTCCCTTACCCAATGGGATAAAACGGTGCATGATCAGGCCCCAGTCTGGGCGCTTTCGGAATCCGAGGCAAGCCGCCGATGGGGACCAGCTTGCCATGGATGAACTTGTAATACGTCCCCGTCGGCGGGACCGGATGCAAGCGCGAGGTCCGGCGGTGCGGATTGCCGGCGAACATCACGGCCGTCGCCTTCGAAGGCCTAAATCGCACGTGCCCAGCCAACCCGATCAGCTTGTTCGTGCCCGGCCCGCCAATCAGGGTCGTCTGTCCGAACCAGCCATGTTCGAGGCTAAAGCCCGATCCACCGGTGACGTAATTGCGAATCCCATGTCCGCCATCGAGCGTGACCGGGATCGTCACCGAGGGGTCCACCACGATGTCATTGTTGGCCCTGCGACCACCAAAGACCACGACCTCGTTCAGGCTCGAGATCGCCGGTTGGGTCGAATCCAGCACGCCGTTGACCGTCACCTCGATGATGTCGCTTCCGGTCCCCGAGGGGTTCGCGACCTGGTCGACCTGGATCTTGTTCGTCCCCTTGTCGTATCGCGGCAACGGTGTCACGAACAACACCGGCCCAACCAGGGCGACCGTCCCCGTGAGGATCGGCCCGACCTGGATCGTGGCCGTGGCGGAATTGCTGGTGGTCGTCAGCGAGGTCGGGATATTCGTGCTTCCCTGTTGCGGGCCGGTCCCGGTCACGTCGTAGCTCACCTTGTCGGTACCCAGAAAGCCAGGGTTGGGGGTATAGGTAAAGGTCCCGGTCGTGGCGTTGAAATTCGACACGGTCCCGTGCTGGGGCTGAGACAACAGCGTGTAGCTCAGCGTCGAGGGGGTAGCCGAATTGGGGTATCCGCTTGTTCCCGATAGCGTCACCGTCGTCGGCGTGTTGAGCTTCGTCGTCGCCGAGACCGCGTTCGCGAACGGCTTGAAATTGATCGGAGGACTGATCGGACCGGCGTACGCCCCCACGGTCACCACGAACGACTGGCTCACCTGGAGATGGCTCAGGGTGTCGGTCGCCGTCACCGTGATCGTCGACGTCTGGCCCTGGGCCGCCTGGGTCGTATCCAAGACGAGGACGCCGTTGGGATCCTGCGAGGAGAGCGAGGCCGACGTAATGTTGATCGGGTTTACAGGATAGGAATTCTCTTGCGTCACCGGGTTGGCCTGGACCGGAACCTGGGTCATCTTGGCCAGAATTGTCTGCCCGGTGAGCATCTGCCCAAAGATCGTATATCCATAGCCGAGGGCGGAGTTGGGCGACCCCGTCGTGATGAAAAACTGGGTGTCGTTGGTGCCATTCGGCGCGGGGGAGCCAGCGTTGTTCGCGTTGGCCATCGCGAGCTGATCAACGCCGGTGAAGGCGAGCTGCTGAATGTTTTCATTGGGGAAGGGCGTCCCAGGCTGCCCGCTCGAGCCCGTCCCAGTGCGATTGGGCGCTCCCCCCTGCGCGATATAGTCGGTGGCGTTGGGGAAACCGCCAAAGATCCGAGTGAAATACTTGTTGGTATACCAACCATCATTGGTGAATGTCTGAATCTCATTGACCGTATTGGGCGTCAGATCCTTGAAGAGCTGAAACGTCATCGGACCCGAGAAGTTGTTCGAGGTATTCGAGGGATCGGTGTACGAGACATTGACCGTCCAGAACAGCGACCCCCCCGCGATCGAGGCGGCCACCTCGGGATTGCTCGAGGTCACGGAGAAGGTCTGGGGGTCCGTGAACCCACTCGCCGCCAGGAGCGGGACGGTATAACCCTGCTTGGACGGAACCGTCAAGTTGGTGATCGGCTGGAGCGAGGCGTTCGAACCGGTCATGAGCCGGCGATCCTCGAGCCGCTCAAGCCCGAGCCTCGAACTCACCCGACGCCGCGGCAGGGTCGCCCCAACCTTCGTGAATGATCCAAACTGATTCAGACGTCGCCACATGCCTGGATTCTCCGACCTGGGTCGATCGTGCGCGGTCTCGACTCCCAACGTATCGGTTGTAAGGGTCATTGGGCTTAAGCCGCTTCTCCCCGGAGGTCCCCGCGACACACCCTCCATTTCCTCCCTACCGTGATGGTCCAAAACAACTTGCGCTGTTTCGCGGGATCTCGATGGTTGACAGGCTGGGCGCGACCACTTATAGTAGAGACATAGCCATTCGATTGCATGCTTGCGATACCTGTCGGCCCAATTCTGGCGTGATTCCGATAGGAGCCTCTTTGTTGCGACACGGAACGGTCGCGGTTCGCGACCAAGTCGTGTCGCCGTGGCGAGTCCTCTAGTGATGAGCGCGAGTCGATGTTGACACCCCAAGAGTCTGGACCAAAAGGCGACGCCGAATCCGACCAGCCCAAGGGGGCCGGCCGGATCGATGGCGCGTTCGCGAGCGCGGGCGCCGCCGACGCGCCAACGGTTCAGCGGGGCTCGGGAAGCTCGTCGCGCAAGGCCGCGGGGGCGAATTCGGACACGGCCCGCACGATTCCCCGCCCCGGCGACCAGATCGGCGGCTTCCTGCTCGAGCAAGTCATCGGCGAAGGGGGAATGGGGGCGGTCTTTCGGGCGGTCGACCCCAGGCTCGACCGCGAGGTCGCGCTCAAGCTCTTGCCCCTCGCCCAGGACGCCGACCCCGAGGTCGTTCAGCGCTTCCTCGAGGAGGGTCGATCCGCCGCCCGGCTCGATCACGAAAACGTCGCGCGGGTCTACAGCATCGGCCAGGACGGCCCCTACCATTACATCGCCTTCGAATACATCGCGGGCGAAACCATCCGCCAGCGGGTCGAGACCACGGGACCACTCACCCCCGCGCAGGCCATCACCATCACCCTGGAAATCGCCCACGCCCTGGTCCATTCCGCCAGCCGCGGCGTCGTCCACCGCGACATCAAGCCCTCGAACATCATCATCACCCCCCAGGGACGGGCCAAGCTCGTCGACATGGGCCTCGCCCGCCGCTTCGAACGCGAAGGGGACCAGGGCCTCACCCAGACCGGCGTCACCCTGGGCACGTTTGATTATATCAGCCCCGAACAGGCCCGCGACCCCCGCGACGTCGACATCCGAAGCGATCTCTATTCACTGGGATGCACGCTGTATCATATGCTCACGGGGCATCCTCCATTCCCCGGGGGGACGTGGCTCCAGAAGCTGATCCAGCACCAGGAGGAGCGCCCGCCGGACCCTCGGAGCGAACGGCCGGAGATTCCGGCCTCCCTGGCCGCGCTCACGGTGAAGCTCATGGCCAAGGACCGAGAGCGGCGGTGCCAATCGCCAGAAATCCTGGTGCGCGATTTGATTGTGATCGCGGCCGATCTCGGGGTGGATCTGGGGGGCGATGGGCATGGCTGGGGCGACCCGTTGCCGCGCGCGGCCTGGGAACGGCACCTGGCGTGGAGCGCCCCGGCGGCGGGATTCGTGCTGGTGCTGTTGGCGCTGGTCGCCTGGAATCGGGAGACGCCCGATCCGGCCGCGCCGCGCCCCGAGCGCCCGGTGGTGGCGGCGCGTCCGATCGAGCCGGCCCGGGTCGGCGGCCCTGAATCCAAGCCCTCCGCCGGTGGCGACCCCTCGCCCCCGGTCGAGCCCCCCCAGTTCAACCCCCGCACCATCCCGGTCAGCTCGAACGAGGATCTGCTGGAGATCCTGTCCCAGGCACCGCCGCGATCCGTGGTGGTTCTGGCCGATGATGGACCCTATCGCATCGGGGGGAGGGCCTGGTCCTCGCGCCCCACGCCGCCCCTGGCCAACCTGGACCTGACCATCAAGCCCGAGGCAGGCGTCCGCCCGGTGATCCGGTTCGCGTCCGACGCCTTTCTGGCCGAGCGGCCCTCGAGCACGATTTTTGAGTTCATTGGCGGGCGCATCGTCCTCGACGGGCTGGATTTCGAGGTCGAGTCCACCGACGGCAATCTCGCCCTGACCGCGATCAAGGTCGACGGCGCGGAGCTCACGATCCGCGGCTGTACGTTCCGGCGGCCCTCGTCACAGGGGGCCGAAAACGTGACGGCCCTCGCGATCAAGGCGTTCGAGGGGCGGTCGTGGACCGAGCGCCCGCCGGCGGTCGTCGTTGACGCGAGCCATTTCGACGGCGACCAGATTGGCCTGCGGGCGTCGGGGGCGGTCGACGTGGTCTTGCGGGATTGCACGATGGGGCCAGGGGTGCCCTCGTTTCTGCTGGGCGACTCGGCTCGGCCGACCAATTCGCCGGTCGAGCTGAGGCTGATGCATTCCAGCATCCTGGTGGGCGAGACCGAGGTCTTTCGGATCAAGGGGGGGCCGGCGCGGGTCTGGGCCGACGATTGCGTCATCGCCCGTTCGGGTGCCCGATCGGGGACCTTGGTCGCGGTTCCCGACGAGCGCGAGCTCATCTGGCGCGGTCGATCGAATCTCTATGGGGGGATTGGCGAGTTCCTGCGGGTCGGCGGTGCCGACAAGGGGGTCGACTTCGCGCGCTGGAGCGACGCCGCCAGCCTGCGTGAGACGGGCGGGCGAGCGGTCTCGGCCTCGCCCTGGGCGGCGGCCGAGCCGGCGGTGACCCTCAAGAAATATCGCGAAAACCCTTCGCGAGCGTTTCAGCTCGCTGCGGCTGGCGGGGGCCAGGCGGGGGCCAGGCAGGGCCCCCAGGGAGCGATTCCTAGGCCTGTGATCGCGGCCCCACCCGAGGTCAATCTCGTCGCGAGCAAGGATCCGGCCCGTCCGCTTGATCAAGCCGATACGTTCGCTCGCCCCGGTTCGCGTGGCGAGCCGATCATCGACGAGCTGACCAATCCCCGCGCCATCCGCGACCCCAAGGGAGAGGCCGACGACCCCATGACCCTCCCCACCATGCCCCCGTCGACCCAGCTCGAGGCCGAGAACCGCCCCCCGGCCAATCCCGATCCACCAGTCGTCCAGTCACCCACCCAGGAATCGCGGCCTACCAGCCCCGAGCGCGACGCCGATCGCGAGCTCAAGCAAACCGATCCCGCGATGGTCCACGACGCGTCACGGCTGGCCGACGAACTGCGCAGGGCCGGCCAGCGCGGCGGGATTGTCACCCTCGCCCCCGGCTCGCGGATCGACACCCCCACGATCGTCCTCGAAGGGGACGGCCGCCGCGAGATCCTCGCTGGACCCGACGGCGAGCGACCCCGCCTTCGCCTCCGGATCCCAGCGGGTTCGCCCCCGCTGGCCAATGCCTGGACCACCCTTCTCGACCTCCGATCGGGCTCGCTGCGGATCAAGGGCGTGGACCTGATCGTGACCGAGACGGACCCGTCCTCGAGCGCCCGTGTCGCCGCCGTCGGCGTCGCGTCGGGCGCTGAGCTCACCCTCGAGAATTGCACGCTCACCATCGCCTCGACCCGAGCCGGCGCGACGGCCCTGGTGGTCCCGCCGCCAACCTCGGCCCGGATCGATTCCAGCACCCCACGCGAAGCGGTCATTCGGGTTCGCGATTGTTTCCTGCGGTCCGGAGGCGACGGCGTCGCCGTCACGGGCGGGCGCAGGCTCGACCTCGAGCTCACCAACGTCCTGGCGTCCAGCGAAGGGAGCCTGATCCACGCCCATGGCGCGGCGCGGGGGGGGCGGACCGAGAAATTCGCCGTCAACCTGCGAATCGACCAATCCACTCTCCGCGTCAAGGGAGGGGTGGTCCACCTCGACAGCACGCCCGACGCGCCCCGGATCTCCTCGGCCTCGATCGTCGCCGAGCACACGATCATCACCACCGCCGACAGCATCGACCCGATCTTCCGCCTCGACGGCCAGGACCAGCTCGACGACCTCAACGACAAAATCCGCTGGGAATCCCTGGCCGTCGTCTATGACCACATCAAAACATACCGACGAGACGAAGTCGTCGGCTTCGGCGTGATGCCCCGGGTCTACGACCGCGCCCATTGGCTCTCGGTCTTCCAGCCCAAGGAAGAATCACCCTCCCTGGTCGAGGTCAAGTTCTCGAATCCCGCCGGGTCGTCCGTGAGCGCGTGGACGCTCGACAAGGACAATCTCCGCCTCCCCGCCACGAGCCCCGTCCACGATCTCGGCCCCGACCTAGACCGCGTCCCGGACGCGCCCAGGTCAAGCGCCCTCTGAGCCGCCTCACCCCCCCCGCGCGAGCCGAGCGAGCGCCTCCGCCGGGTTTCCCGACTCGACGCGATCCAGAGCATCCACAATACACTGTACATGCGATCCGCGAAACGGCACGGCCGCGAAAGCGGGGGGCGGGTCGCCCACGATCCGTTCGGCGATCAGGCGGGCGAGCTCGCCGAGACCCTGTCCGCGCTCCGCGGAGATCGCCAGCTCCACCCCGACCTGGTCGAGGGACCACGCTGGCGGTAGGTCGCTCTTGTTGGCGACCACGATCCGAGCTTGGTGGGGTTGACTCAGCAGGTGAAAATCACTGGGCTCAAGGGGCATGGAACCGTCCAGGACGAGCAGGACCAGGTCCGCGTGAGCGCGGGCGGCCCTCGCCCGCTCGATTCCTTGGCGTTCGATGGAATCGATGGCTTCTCGTTCGCCGGCGGTGTCGACGAGCTCGATCGGCCATCCCTCGAGCGCGAGCTCACAGGTCACCACGTCGCGGGTGGTGCCTGGCCGGTGGTCGACGAGTGCTCGCTCTCGCCCGATGATCGCGTTCATGAGGCGGCTTTTGCCCACGTTGGGTCGACCGGCCAATGCGACGGTCCATCCCCGGGCAAGCCTGAGCCCGATACCCGAGCGCTGGATCAGGGTCTTGAGCCGCCCGACCAGCGCCTCGCGATCAGCGACCACGAGCCGGGCGATCGCCGCGATTTCGCGGTCGAGAGCGCCATCGGCCTGGTCGAGCAAGATCGCCGCCGTCTTGAGCGTGGCCGCGAGGGGCAGATCCTCAAGGGCCTGCGTGGCGATCACGCTCTGGGCCGTCGTGGCCGCGACGAGACCGGGCTCGGCCCGCGCTGCCCCGGCCTGGATCAGCGTGTGCATCACCGCGAGCGGGGCCGCCCGTCCGCCGTGGCACTGGATCTCAAGGATTCCCTGGTCATCGAGGATCTCGACGACCACCTGATCACCCACGCCGCAAGCTCCCAGGCGGCCGACCCTCGGCCGGCCTGGTCGCATTCGCGCCAGGCCGATCCCCGACGCCGGCCGAAACAACCGATCGACCATCGCGAGCGAGCCTGGTCCCCACACCCGGACCACGGCGATCGCGCCCGCGCCCGGCGGCGTGATCACCGCCGCGCGCGTCGACCCTGGAATCTCACTCTCGGCTGGATGCGGTTTCTCGGTGTCCACCAGACTCGCTTCACGCTCGACGGCCCAACATGTTCACGCCTTAATTGTATCCCTTGTCGGCGGGGTTGAGAGCGCCCGAGGCATTCAAGAGCCCGTTCACCACCATGATGACCCGGCCCGAGCCCAGGGTGCCGGGGCGCGGATGGGCGTCCGGAATAAACTGAAACCGGACATCGCCCAGGCCCATGTTCCAGTTGTTGACGCTGCTGGGCGCGTTCCCGTTCGCCAGCGGGCTTATGAGCGTCCCATTGCTATTGAGATAGTTGCCCGGGAAATTTCCCGAACCTGGGATCGCCGTGCCGGCCCCGGTAAACATCGTGCCCGAGCTCGCGTCATGCACCCAGTTCAGGTGGGTGGGCAAGCCGTGGACCTCGGTCCCGGTCGGACCGGAGAGATCAAGCACGATGCTCGCGCCCGTGTTCAGGGCTGCCCCGCTCAGGAAATTGACCACGCCCGTCACGGTTCCACTCGGACTCGAGGGCTCGAAGATGAAGAACTGAAAATGGAGTCGACGGGAAAAGTTGCTGGTCGACGGCTTGCCATAGCCATGGATCGAGATCGATTGGGTGCTGAATCGGCCGGGGCCGACCGTGTAATAGCCGATGGATCGCGCTGTGAACGACTCACGCTTGACCTCGGCCGCCGTTGGCTGAGGTGTCCCCGGCGGATACAGGATCGGCACGAATTGCTGAACGTCGAGCGCGGGATAGTGGCGGCCAGGAAGAGCTGGCCCGAGCGACGACATGAGCTCACGGTCCTCAAGCCCCTCGAGCCTGGGCCGTAGGCGCTTCGATCGGCGATCGCGCGGCGTTTCGATGCTCATTGATCGACTCCTTCCATACCACCCATGCCGCCGGTCCTCACGAATAATACTTAGAGACCGCGCTCGCCATCTGGTTGTAATTCAAGAGCCCCTGGAACGTGACGATCGCCTGTCCGGAACCCATGGTCCCGGGCTGGGCGTGGGGCGACGGCCGATAGACGATGTCAAGCGTGCCCGTCCCCTGCGTGAATCCAGCGGGAGCGATGAATGGACCGCCACTGTTGGTGTCGAAGGTCCAAGACAACTGCCTTGGCAGCGGGCCGTTGGCCGCCGGGTCGCCCTGCGCTCCATGAAGGTCCAGGACCAAGAGCCCGCCAGACTGAAGATAGTTTTCCGGGAAGAGCCCCGCGATGCCGGTGGTCTGGCCAGCGTAGGGGTCGCCAGGCGTCGGCGTGGCGTTCGGGTCGGCGGGGGGAAAGAGGGCGATCTGGAACTTTCCCTTGAGAAAGGCGTTTGAACCGCCATCGACACCATAGAAATGGATCGTGCTCGCGCGGTCGCTAAACCGCGGTGTACCGATCGTGTAATGGCCGATCCAGCGAGCGGTGAAGGTTTCCCGCTTGATTTCCCGAGGCGAGGGGGTCATCGGAGTGGCCGAGCCGGGACCATAGAGCAGGTTCGCCGACTGGGCGATGACCCTGGGATTCAGGAACGGCCCCTGGGGTTGCGACCCGTAAAAGCCATGATGGCTCCCGACCCTCGCCTGGGCGATTTCAGCCTGGAGCGCCGAGACGTAAGCCGGGACTCGAGCGGTTTGGTGAGTGATCCCGATCCGAGAGGGCAGATCGCGCTTTTCCAGCGGTTCGAGCGCCGGCCGCGCGGCGGCCCGTGCGCGCCGGCGCGGTCTTTCGCCTTTGATCCAGCCGTCGTCGACGAAACCCATGGCCGCCTGCCCCTCAGTTGATTCCCTGGAAGAGCGCGTTCAGCGTCCCGCTCTCATGCACGAGCCCCTGAATGCGAACCACCACTGTCCCCGACTGGCTCGCCCCGGCACGCAAGCGACCATCGGGCTTATAAAAGACCTCGATCAAGCCCATCCCCTGGGTATAGGCGACCGCCCCCCCCGCGCCCCCCTGAACGGCGATCGGTTGACCCGTGGAAGGGTTGGTCTGAACCGCCGGCGTGGTCGCGTAGGCGGGATTGGTGAACGCCCCCGCCCCCGTCGTGTCGAGCGTGAAACCCAGCCGCGAGGGAAGCCCATGCTGGAGCGCCTGGGGCGCGTTGCTGGGCACGCCCGGCAGATTGTTGACATCAAAGAGGATCTGATCGGAGGTTTGCAGGTAATTGCCCGGGATGATCGAGGAGATCCCGGCGATCTGGCCCGCGACGGGGTCGAGGGTGGTCGGCGTCGCCGAGGGGTCGGCTGGGGGGAACAAGAGCAACTGCGCCCGGCCTTGCAAGAACCAGTTCGAGGCCACGCTTCGGCCATCGCTATAGATATGGATCGTGGCCGACTGATTGGAAAACCGGGGCGCTCCCACCGAGTAGCGACCGGTGTAAGTGGCCCAGAAGGTCTGCCTACGAAGCTCGTGGGGAGTTGGCTGGGCCGAGGCGTAGGTCCCCGCCGGAAACACCTGCCCACCAATCGCGATCGGCTGGGTCGTAGTGACCGGGGCGTAAAGCGTGCTCGCCAGTGAATCGATATAGTTTTGGTTGACCCACCGAGGCGTGGCCGCCGCCGACTGAGCATTCTGGGCCGCCGGCCGAGCGCCCGCGAGCACCAGATTGAGCGCCGGCACGTTGACGCGCGGATGATCCACCCGGCCCATGATATGCAACCCCGACGGCAGCTCGCGGTGCTCGAGCCGCTCGATATCAGGTCGGCATCCCCGTCCGAGGGCTTCCCGTCGCCGGCTTCCCGCTCGCATCAACCCACTCCTCTCACCCCAAACCCCCGTCCCGCCCACGCCCGAGCCCTGGTATTTCAGGGAAGAATCCGCTCGCCCACCGCCGTGTTCAAATCCAGGATCGCGCGGCGATGACGAACCATCGCGTCACGATACGCCCGAACCACGTCGTTGAAATCTTGCTGGGCCGCCAGATACTCAAGGGCGCTGGTGTTGCCGCCCCGGAACCGGTCGAGGGCCTTGTCGCGGGCACTCCGCGAGGTCGGAATGATCTCGGTTCGCAGCCGTTCGACGGCCGCCCGGCTTTGCTCGAGCTCTTGCTCGGCGTTCAAGACATCGCTCACGACTGTCCGCTCCTGGCTCGCCATCTGGATCTCGGTCTGCGGAATGTTGATCTTGGCCCGCGCGACGTTCCCCTGGTTGCGATTAAAAAGCGGAACCGTCGCGGTGACGCCCAGCGTCCACGAATAGGCGCTCGGAACCCCGAGATAGGTGTTGTTTTGCAGGGTATAGGGCTGATAAAGCAGATAGACGTCGGGATAGCCGTTAGCCTTCGCGAGCTTGAGGTCGGCGTTGGCCCGTCGAATGGCGATCCGGGCCGCGGCCAGATCCGGGCGCCGCTCAAGCCCCTTGGCCACCAGGTCGGTCCGCGACAACGGAGCCGACTGCAAGAGCCCCACCGAGTCCCGCACCCGAATGTCGTCAACCCGATCCAGCGGCATGTTCAGGATCAAGGCCAACGCGCGATTGGCCTTGGACCGCGCGATGATCGCCTCTTGCAACTGGAGCTCGGACTTCATCACGTTGGCCTTCATCGTCAGCACATCCGACTGCTGGACCTGATCCCCCTTATAGAGGAGCTCGGTGAGCTTGAGCACCTTGCGAATACCCGTCAGATAGAGCTCGCTGAACTGCACCGTGAGACCGGCGGCGACCACGTCCTCGTAAAAGGTATAAAGATTGTCGATCTGATTGCGCACCGCGTCCTGGAGCTGGGCCTCGGTCACGTACTTGGCGGCCTTGGCCGATTCGATCCGCGCCAGCCTCTTGAACGTGACATCCAGAGGAAGGTTCAGGTTGATATCACTCTGGGGTGGCCCGCCCGGGCGCAGGAACGAGAAATGACCGTAGGGAATGAGCTGGGTGTCCGCGTAAAAGACCGGGTTGGCGCGCAAGCCCGCCGTGAGGAGGTCGGCCTGGGCCATCGGGATCTCCAGGCGGGCCGCCTGGAGGTCGAGGTTTTGCTTGACCACGATCTCGATCGCCGTGTCCAGGTTCATCCCGTTTTCGGGTCCAAACATGACGAAATCGGCCGGCAAGTCGAGCTCGCCATACTGAGGGACCTGCGCCTCCGTCGCGATCTGAGTGATCGCCTGCTGCGCGCCCTGGGTCCGAAAGACAGGCATTCCCGGGCTGGCGAAGGCGGCGGCCGGGACATGGGTCCCCTGCGGTCCAGGCCGGCCGCTCAAGGGGGCGTTCGACGGAGTGTCGTACGACGGGAAATTGGCCGAGCCCAGCGGCTGGCCGACCATGCTGGCCCCTCCGGCCGCGCCCGGAGGCGCTCCCACGTCAAACTGCGGCCCCTGCGCATGGGCCGCCGTCGATGTCAGCCAGACCGCGATAATCAGGGCGCACACTCGACTCGCCTTGGCATGAAGCCACGCTCGTCGCCCGCCCCCATGGCTCGATCCGTTCCTGGTCCACGACCTGGAACCGAGCCGTTCCCCATCCTGACGATCCATTCCGATCGACCTCCTGTCGTTCGGACGCCCATTCGGCCGACTGCCTGTTCCGGGGCCGACGTCCTGTCAGCCTGAAACACGATGAACCCATCATCTCGACGCCGGCGAACAAGCCCGACGACCGTGGTCCGCGATTCGCGACCATGCGCCAAGAATGGCGCGAAGACATGGTGAGAAATGATGGTTTACTTCGTATACCGAATCCCGCGAGAGACGTGAAGGCCGATTTACAATGAAAATCAAAGGGACCGTCAAGATCCGCCGATCGGCGGCTTGTTGCAAAACCGGTGGAAACGCCGTCTAATACGGTTGAATGAAAGGAAGCCATGGCGATCCGTGACCGGCCGCGGCCGCCGAGGTTTCCCGTACCCCGCCGCGCCGGCGGGCGCGAGCACCCCACCCCAAGGAAATCCTCGACCATGGCCGACGATCCGGCGCGTTACCCTAGACGTCAACTGATCACGGCCGCGGGCACCCTCGGCCTGGGCCTGGTCGCGACCGGATCAGCCGCCGCGCGGGAAGAGAGTGATTCACCCCGATCCAGGCGCATCAGCGAGGAAGCCGTCGTCGGAACCAGCGTCGTCAGGTCGCCCGATTACAGCGAAGCGAAAAAATACTCCCTGATCCACGTCCTCGAGCATGTCTTCCACCAGGACGAGGTCGTTGACTCCGGCTTTCCAGTCACCCGGACCAAGGACTTCACGATCAGTCCCGCCGTCAAGCTTGCCCTGGTCACGATGAGCGGCTTCGAGGTCTGGCTCGGCACGACGGAACAAGAGTACTACGCCGCCACGTCCCGGCTCGGGGTCCATGCCGCCCTTGAGGCCGATTTCGCCCGCCATGCGCTCACGGTCAAGGCCCGCGCGAACTACCGGTTCTGGGGAAAAGTCGACTGCGAGTGGACCTGGCGATGCCACGTCGTGGTCCACTGCCATGGCGAAGCCTGATCCCCGCTCCGCTTGAAATCGCCCATCTGAAGCCCGAAAACACCACCCCAACCACGAAAACCCCGACCAGGACCACCGACCATGTCCAGCGATCCGTCGAAAGACAGCCGGCGAGATCTCCTCGCGGCGGCAAGCGCCCTCGGCCTGGGGGCGTTCCTGTCCGGGAACACCCAGGCGGCCCAGGACCGAACGCAATGGGTGCGATCCCGGAAAATCAGCGAGGAGGTCGTCGTCGGCAACAGCATCGCCAAGGCCCCCAATTACAAGGAAGGGGCGAAACTCTCCCTGATCCAGGTGATCGAGCACGTCTTCAAGCAAGACGAGGACACCGCCGCCGGCTACCCCGTGACCAGAACCAAGGAATTCAAGGTCAAGCCCACGACCAAGCTAGCGGTGGCGACACTGAGCGGTTTCGAGTTCTGGTTTGGCACCCCCGAGCAAGAATACATGTTCGCCAAGTCGCGCGAGGGAGTGAACGCCGCCCTCGAGGCGGATCTCTCCCATGGCTCACTGACCCTCAAGCTCCGCGCGAACGCCAGGCGATCCAACCGCATCGACTACGAATGGACCTGGAGATGCCACGTCGTGATCCAATGCTTTGGCGATGCGTGAACACCACCCCGAACTCACGGCGCGTGCTTCAGGGCGCGGCGGACCAGTTCGGGAAGATAGCTCACCGGAACCGTTCCCTGCGCCAGCACCGCGTCGTGAAACTGCTTCAGATTGAACCGAGCCCCAAGCTCGCCCTGGATCTCCTGCCGCAGCCGGTGAAACGCGACCCGGCCGGCGAAATACGTCGAAAGCTGACACGAGGTCTGCTTGGCCCGGATAATCTTGCCGATGGCCTCCCCCTCGGTTTGAAACGCGCGCTGCTGGAGCAGCTCCATCGCCTCGGCCTCGGTCATCGAGCCCACGTGCATCCGATGGTCCAGGATCGCGTTCACGACCGCTCGCAAGTAAAACTTGAGCTGCTGAAGCCGTAACGCGGGGTCGCCGGCGCCAAATCCCTGGTCCAACATCATCTGCTCGGTATAGACCGCCCAGCCCTCGGCGAAAACGCCCGAGGAGAGCACCCGGCGGATAAACGAGGGGCAGCGATTGGAATGCTCGAGCTGCACGTAATGGCCAGGATACGCTTCATGAATGGTCAAGATTTTGAGCATCCGTCGGTTATACTCGCGCAGGAAGCTCTGAACCCGATCCGGCCGCCAATCGCGAGGCGGTGGGGAAAGCGCGTACTCGCTCGAGCCCCGAGGATCAAGCGGAGGGGCGGGGTTGAGATAGGCGACCGCGTTGCCCCGCATGAACTCCGGCATCGCGAGAATCCGGCACTGGTCGGGCTCGTGAAGGGTGACGATCCCATGGGAACGAATGAATTCCTTGATCTCGTCAACCGTCCCCTTGATATCGGCGACCAGATGGTCGGCCTCGCCATGATCGTCGCCGATCTTGCTCAGCACCCGCGTGACCAGGCGCCGCCGACCCTCCGCGTCGTCCAAGGGGAACGGCTCCGACGGGAAATAGACCGCGAAAAGCTGCCGCGCGATCACCGCCATCTCGGTCTCGACCCGGGTCGCCTCGCGCTCAGCCTCGCCTAAGAGCTCGCCAGCCTCGATCCCGGAATCGAGCTCTAAGGCCAGCTTGCGTTCAAACAGGGGCCGGCCGATCCGCCACTCGCCACTCGCCCGGGGCAAGAGATCCTGCTTGAGATAAACCAGGTACTCGCCAAGCGCGTGCTTCACCCCGGCCGCCCGCTCCGCGAAAAGCCGATTCTCGACACCAACTCCCGCGATCGTCTGAAGCTCTCCTGAATAAAACGCGATCGCCCCCTCGGTCTGACGGATCGCCGTCTCGACCCGCACCCGCGAAGGATTCTTCAATGTCGCCCGCGCCACGTCCACGACCCCAGGAATTCGCTCCATTCGCTCGAGCACGTTCCCGACATTGATCGCCATCGGCAACGAAGACTGCGTGAGCGGCAAATACACGCTCTCACTCAAATAGTCGCCATAAATCCGTGGATCATCCTCGAAGGGATGAAACGTCTCGGCCAGCCAGATCGAGCGAATCAGGTGCTTCTCGAATATCTCAAGGTCAATCTGGCCGTCACGGGTCAGCTTGGAATAATCAACCTGCTTGCGCAACCCATCCAGCATCGCTCGATCATGCTCAATCCGCTTCGCGCGCGCGGTCGGCGAAAGATCGTCAAGCCGAGCGTCATACGCATGTTCACCCATACGCGTGGCCATGAGCGGCTCAAGCCGAAACGCCTCCTGAAGATAATCCCGAAAAACCCGGTCGAGCTTCTGGTCCTCGGATGCGGGCGCTTGAGCCGGGCCGAGGAGCATCATGCACGCAAGTGCCAGGAATCCGGACCGCGTCGACATTTTAGGCATGCCTTGAGAATTTCCCGTAGGACCGTGACGAAGGACGTCCAGCCACGGCAAGTGAAAAGGGTTGGGAATACCGAGCCTGATCCCGGGCGGGGGTCTCGCGAGGCGATCACGCGCGTGAGGGTGGAGTTTCCGGCTGTGTTCCGCCGACGATTGGGGTATGATAGAGTGTCGGGGAGTGGAACGAAAGGGTCTTGCGAAAGCGGGCCGACACCCCCGCGTTGCGAACGAGCCTGGCGCGTGTGACAATAAAACCGAACTTCTGGCCGTCCGACGCCGCGGATGGAATCGAGCGTTTCGATTCGTCTCGCGACTCCTCGGACGACGTCTTGGTCTAGACCGTAGAATGTGCCAAGTGGTCCTGATCCGTCCTGGGGCGACGGCTTACGACGAACAAAATCGGGTTCAGGGGATCCTCGACATCCCCTTGAGCGAGCGAGGCCAAGGGGACGTGGCCGTCATGGCCGAGAGCCTGGCCCGGCTCGTCGACACCTCACCGCTTCGCGCGCTTTATTGCGGCCCTGGCGAGAGCGTGACGCGTACGGCCGAGATCGTGGGTCGATCTCTGGGCCTCCGGCCCAAGCGGATCGATGATCTGCGGAATCTTGACCACGGGCTGTGGCAGGGATTGCAGATCGACGAGATCAAACGGCGCAACACCAAGCTGTTTCGCCAGTGGATCGACGACCCGGAGACGATTTGCCCCCCCCTGGGCGAGACGGTCGATCGCGCCCGCGAGCGGATCAAATCGACCCTGAAACCGCTGATTCGGCGGCACCAGGGCGAGGCGATCGGGCTCGTGGTTGGCGAGCCACTGGCCCGCTTGGTCGCCTGTTTCCTCAAATGCCAGGCGCGGGTCCAGCTCGATGAGCCGCCGGTCGGTGCCTGCTTCGAGACGATCGAGATCGCCCCACCCCTCTTACGCAACGGAACGCACTAACAGACGCCGCGACCGGATCGCGAGCGGATCACGTGAGCACGAAAGGAGCGACGTCATGGCGTCGCGGGAAGGACGAGCCCCAAACGCCTGGCACGGGCACTTCGAGCCCAAGCGCGTCCCCGAGGGGGTCTGGATGCGCTGCGAGGGCTGCCGCGCGACCCTCTTCCGAAAGGAAGTCGAGGAAAACCTCTCCGTCTGCCCCGAGTGCAATCACCATTTCTCCCTCTCCGCCCCCGACCGCATCGCCCAGCTCGTCGATCCCGATACCTTCGAGGAATGGCACGCCGACCTGTCACCCCAGGACCCCTTGGGCTTCAACGACCGGCGCCCCTATCCCGAACGAATCAAGGCCGAGCAAGAACGCACCGGCCTCACCGAGGCCGCCCTGGTCGGCCAGGGCTACATCAAGGGAATTCGCATCGTACTCGGCATCACCGATAGCAATTTCATCATGGGGAGCATGGGCTCCGTCGTCGGCGAAAAACTCACCCGAGCCATCGAACAAGCAACCCTCGAGCGACTCCCACTCGTTATCGTCTCCGGCTCCGGCGGCGGAGCGCGAATGCACGAGGGAATCTTTTCCCTCATGCAAATGGCCAAGGTCTCGACCGCCCTCGGTCGATTCCACGTCTCCGGCGGCCTCTATCTGTCGATCCTCACCCACCCCACCATGGGTGGGGTCGCGGCCAGCTTCGCCTCGCTCGGCGATTTCATCATCGCCGAGCCCAAGGCCCTGATCGGATTCGCCGGCCCCCGCGTCATCGAGCAGACGGTCCGAGTGCAGCTCCCCAGCGGATTCCAGACCAGCGAATTCTTGCTCGAACACGGCTTCATCGACCGCATCGCCCACCGCCGCGACCTCCGCAGCACCATCGCCCAGTTGATCGATTACACCACCCCTTGACCCCCGCGAATCAGCTCGAGTAACCGGTTATCGTGCGGAAACGGATGCCCACGATACTGGCGGAAACCCTCCGCGTGGGCGACCCCAATCTCACTCCCACGGGTCGCGCTCCATTTCTCCTGGACCGCCAGGTATTCATCCATCCCATGCTGACGCATGAGCCATTCGCGCTGGCTCGCGTGGCAGGCGAGCATCGAGCGCTTGGTCTCGAAAACCCGGCTGACCTCGATGTGGAAATCGGGAACGACCGGCCGCCCCTCGCGATCCACTCCCATCAGCGGGTCCACGAAATAGAGATAGGGAATCCTGGTCATCGGGGCCGCCGGCGACCACTGCCGGGTCACGTAATTCGGGCACGACGCCGCGAAACAGGCGTCGCGAACCAAGAGACTGGTCATCTCGTGATCGGCGATGTAATCGACCGGCGGGGCGGTGAGAATCACATCGGGGGCGACCTTGCGAATGGCCTCCACGACGCGCCGACGCGATTCGTCGTCGTTGAAGATGGCGAGGTCGCGAAATTCAAGACAGAAATACTCGGCCCCGATCAGCGCCGCCGCGGCCCGCCCTTCCTCGCGACGAATCGCCGAGATCGCGGCCGCGTCATGCTGGGCGCTGCCGCAATCGCCGGGGGTCATCGTCGCGATCGTCACCCGGTGCCCCGCCTCGCGCAATAACACCAGAGTGCCCGCGCACTGAAACTCGACATCGTCGGGATGCGCGTGAATCGCCAGAATGGTCGCCAACTCCGACATGGGATGCCCTCGCTCAAATTGCCCTGAGGTGCTCGCGAAAAAGAGCGTACGCGACCTCAAGTCGAGCCACAAGGGATCGTCGTCCAATCAAGAGCCGGGTTCAGGGAGCAAGACATTCATGAGCTTGTAGACCTCGCTACACGGGTTTTGGGCCTCGGGAAGCTCCCCTCGTTCGATCCCCGGCTTCCGGAGCTTCTCGGCTCGCCGACTGGCATCGTGGACGCGATCAACGATTTTGCTGAAATCAAACGAGCCCTTGTCATCTCCAGGAAGGTGCTTCCTGAGGGATCTGACTGTTTGAGCGCACTCGTGGGTCGACGAGGCCCTCTCCACAAAGTGGAGCAAGAGCCAGTATTCAAAGCAGATCGTTGAGACCGCCAGCTAGACGCCATGGGCACTATACCGTGGAGCCGACTTGTCGTCCTCGCGGACGATCAAGACGCGCTTCGGGAGATCGCGCGCGGTCTTGGTGGCCGCGAAAAAAAATAAAAAATGTTCTCGCGTGCGCTAGACAACCACTGTACATTAGCAATCAAAGAGCCAGTAGATGGTTGCCCTGCTCGTCGCGACCTGGGGCGACCAGGATCCTTCGCAAACCCCGGAAAGGGAGCAACGCATGGCCGACCTTGAGGCACTGACCCCCCGTCAGCGTGATATTTACACATTCATCCGGACCAAGATCCAGGGCCGCGGCTATGGTCCGACGGTTCGCGAGATTGGGCTCAACTTTCAGATCAAGAGCCCTAACGGCGTGATGTGCCACCTGAAGGCCCTCCAGAAGAAGGGGCTGATCCATCGCGAGCCCAACATGTCGCGTGCGATTCAGCTCCTTGAGGACCCGGTGAACGCGCATCGGATGGGGCTCAAGCTGATCGGCCGGATCGCGGCCGGCCAGCCGATCGAGGCGATCGAGCAGAGCGAGGAGCTGTCGTTCAGCGACTGGATCGAGCCGGGCGACAAATTCGCGCTTCGGGTCACAGGCGAATCCATGATCGACGCCCACATCGCCGATGGCGATTTCGTCGTCATCCGCCGTCAGGAGCAAGCTCGCGACGGCCAGATCGTCGCCGTGCGCGACGACGACGGCGAGGCCACTCTCAAGAAATACTACCGCGAGCGCAATCGTGTGCGGCTCGAGCCGGCCAACAAGGCGATGAAGCCGATCTACCGCGATCGGGTCAGCATTCTGGGCGTGCTGGTGGGTGTTGTGCGAAAATACTGATCGGGGGCCGCGACCGGCCCGATCGATTTTTCGCGAACCCAACGAGACGTCTTCCATGGGAACGGACTCCAAGGATCATCCCGATTTCGTGCGGCTTTACACCGACGGCGCATGCAGTGGCAATCCCGGCCCTGGGGGGTGGGCGTTCATCCTCGACCACCCCGCGACGGGCGAGCGCAGAAAAGAGGCCGGCGCGGAGCGGCATACGACCAATAACCGCATGGAGCTCATGGGCGTTATTGAGGGGCTCGCCGTCCTCAAGCGCCCTTGCCAGGTCGAAATCGTGACCGACAGCCAGTACGTGGCCAAGGGGATGAGCGAATGGATGCCCAACTGGAAACGACAGGGCTGGAATCGCAAGGAAAAAGGCGTTCTCAAGCCGGTCATGAACGTCGACCTCTGGCAACGGCTCGACGGCTTGCTTGTCGGCCACCGCGTCAGCGTCACCCACGTCCTGGGCCACCGTGGCCACGTGGAAAACGAGGAATGCGATCGCATGGCCGTCCAGGCCTATAAGGACATGGTCCGAAACCCCGGCTGAGCGGTTGCGGGAGCGAGGTTGATCGGCCCTCCTGGAGAACCCTCGCACACCAGGAAGCACCTTGTTCGGCCGCGGGTTCAGACCAGTCTCGAAAGCGCCTCCCGGGCCTGGATGATCAGCGGGCTGTCGGGGGTTTTCGAGCCTGGGAATTGAGACATGGCGGCGGCGATCATGGGGGCCTGCCAGGCTCGATCGGTCGAGGCGATAGCCTCTTCACAGAGGGCGGCGGCGTATTTGTAGTCGTGGCTGTCTCGTCCCTTGCGAAAGATCAGGCTTCGTGCCGCCGCGAAGACCTGGCCCGTCGAGCCCCCTCGGGCCACGTAATCGAGGGCGAGCCCGCCGGCCTTCTTGCGATCGCTCGAGACGGCCTCGAAAATCGCGGCGACCGCGTCATCGCCGGGCGTGGGGCCGTGGCCCGCGGGTTCTAGACTGTCGATCGCGACGGGGTTCGTGGGCTTGGTTCGGTCGCGGTACATCGGCTGCCAACCGACCGCTTGCAAGAGGGCGAGCTTGCGGGTGGTGTCGTCGCCGCATGAATTGTAGATATAATGAAGCGAGTTACTCGCGGTTGTCGCGTGGAGGGCGATGATTCCGGGGCTGTTCATGAGCAGCTCGCTGGCCGAGAGCATGACCGAGTCCCAGATTGAGCCGGGCGAGACGCCCCGATTGAGCATCCTGGCGGCCTCGGCCGAGGCGGCTTCGGGGGTGGCGTGGCGGAGCGTTTCGAGCATGCCTTTGGTCGCGCCGGCGTCGTCCTTGCCCATCATCCAGTCGGGTCCGAGTTTGGATGCCGTCTCGAGATTCGCCTGGTAAGGTCCGACGGGTTGGGGCGACGCGCCGCCCATCCCGCCAAGGTCGAGCAGGGCATAGGCCACCGAACGGAGGACCGGCTCGGCGTGCGCCCAACCGATCGTTTGCAGAGTCCGCCAGCTCTGCGCGGCGAAGATCGCCTTGTGCCCGATGTCTCGCTGATCGCGCACGGCCATCCGCCAGAGCGGCTCCATCGCCGCGGCCGACCCCAAGGATCGGACGAGCGAGCTCACCGCGCGGTCGGCTCCCTCGGTATCCCAGCGCTCCATGGCGCGGAAAAACTCCTCGCGCGCCTGGCCTGGTTTGGGGAGTTGGTTCGACGGCGGTGCTAACGCCCAGTCGCCTTCCTTGACATCCTGGGCCTGTGACGACTTGAAATTGTCAAACGCCCAGAACAAGGGCAAAAGCCGGTCCTGGGGCGGAGCCGCGATCGCCAGCTCGTGCGCTGAGTTCATCACCATGACCGCGTGGAATTTGAAGCCCACCGGGCGCGGTTGGATGTTACGAATGCCCGCCAGGAACAGCCCCGCCAGCAGCTCCTTGTACGAAAGCCCCGCCTTCAGCCTGTCGACCGCGATGGCGATGACCCGGTCGCGCGGGGTTTCCTCGATCATCCGCACGATGGGCTCGATCTCGGGGCGGAATCGCACCATCTCGGGCGTCACGCGGGCGTCCTGGCTCGAACGAGGGCTGATCCGCGCGAGCGCGGGCCAGGGCGCGAGCTCCGCTCCCACGCCCAGCGCGGCCGCGGTGCCCAGGAACCGACGACGCGGCATCGATCGCTTGGATTTCATGCTGGTCTCTCCCCGGCGGGTCGCGTGGAGGGCGTCGCCCGAGTCGAGTGGATTCGGGACAAAGGGCGCGAGCACGACTCGCCAGCCTCATTATGCAAGTGGAGACGTCGAGTTCTCAAGCCATCGCGAGTCAGGGTCGCCGACGGTAAAGGATCCGCGAAAAACAAATTGATCAATTATCACTGTCTGGGTCCACGCGTCGAAGCGGGGCGTTGTCCGTGCCCACCTGGGAGCGCGGTCGCCAGATACCGTCAAAGCTCCGGCTCCATCCATTTT
>JAKBAP010000145.1 GCA_021808995.1 Planctomycetota bacterium
TTCATGGCAGGCGAAATACGCGGGCGCGACCGCGGCAAGGCCCAGCGAAAGGAGCGCCGCCGCCGCCACCCAGGGGTTGAGCTCACGCAGGATCACGAATCGAAACGAACCGGCGGGAGGCAGCCCCGGCCCGGTGACTTGATTTGCGCTCGGAAGCACCGCGAGCAGGGCCACGATCGCGACCCACGCCGCTGGCAGCGCGATGCCGATCGCGGCCCCGATCAGCACGTCGCGGCGGGATTTCGCCCCCCTGCCCCAGGCCGGCGCGGCCATGGCCGCCACCGCGAGCAGGCCATACATCATCCGGGCGAACGAGCCGTCGGCGGAGGTCGTGAGGGGGGCCACTTCGCGCTCGAGATGGGGTGATCCCTGAAACGCGAGCCATCCCCCGATCGCGGTGATCACGACGAGCGCGGTCGGCGCGTAGACCCGCATGAGCGCGGCGATCACCCCCGCGAGGCCCAGTCCCTCGGCCGTGGAGGTAATGAAAATCCAGAAGGCGGCCGTCGTCAGAAAGACCGGTGGCCGCGTCACGATCGGGCCGAACGCGATAGGGGAAAGATCCTGGTGAGCGATCAGGCCGCACGCGAGGAACCCCAGGAGCGTCGTCTCGACCGCGAACCCGATCGCCAGGGCGTGGATCGAAAGCTGCGCGATCCCCAGGCCGATTCCCGTGAGCACTCTCGCCCCTCGAGCGCCAAACGCCTGCTCGGCCAGCCCCTGCGCCGAGCCCCCGGTCCTACGGCCCCATGACGCCAGGCCCACGAAGAGCAGGCCCGTGCCAACCGAGACCGTCAGGAGCACTTCGAGAATCCCTTCGCCGAGCCTGGGCGTTCCCGCCCCGGGCGTGACGCGCCAGATTTCATCCACGAACCCCAACCAGACGAAGAGACCGAGATATGCCTGGGCCATTGTGTTTGTATGAGGAACGTGCCCCACCGCGTTGGATCAAAGCGGGCTAAGCTACCGCGAAACAACAACCTGAGCAATCATGAATTGGATGGGGCCGGCGTTTCGGTGCTCTCGGGCAAGCGCGATCGGCCTGGGAGCGCGGGCGTCCCGCCCGCGCTCCCGGGTGAGAACCGACAACGCCCCGTTTCGGCGTGTGGAACCAGCCAATGATCATTGATCAATGAGTCGTTTCGCGGATCCTAATGTCTGGTTGAAGTCAAGAATCAGTAATCCGAGGCCAGTTCGGACGGTCCAAGCTGGGGGCCGACCAGGACCTCGGGTTTATACCCGCCGCGTGCCCGATCCGACAGCGCGATCGCGGCGAAGATCAAGATCAAGAGGACGGGAAAGGCGGAGACATAGCGAAAGGACCACTTGGCGCCTTCTTTTTGAGCCTCGGCGACCAGGGATTGATCGGCGGGGGCGAGGGTGTCGATCTTGCCGGGGTCGAGGGCACCATTGACCACGATTGTGTTTTTCAGTGCCTCGGGAATCGCCTGCATGGTGATCCTGTCGTTCACCCCCCCCATCCAGGGCTGGACGACGCCGATGGCCAGGTTACCGACGCAGCCCATGAGACCAAGCAGGAATGCCCCCCCCTTGGGAAACCGCTCGGCCGTGACACCGAGCATGGTGGGCCAGAAATAGACGATTCCGAGCCCGTAGATCGTGGCCGCGGCGATCGCCGTGCCAAAGCTCGAGGCAAACGAGAGCGCGTAAAGCCCAGCCGCCGCGAGCGCCGCCGACCCCGTTAGCATGCCGACGGGCGAGAGCTTATGGGCGATGGGACCGGCGAAAAATCGGAGGGCGAACATCATCAGGCTCGTATAAATCAGCACGTAAGTGCCATTCATGCCGGCGGTCTTCTCGAGGACGAGGCTCTGCATGCCCTGGGGGGCGAGCTCGGTCGAGGCGGTGAGGAGCATGCAGAACGCCCAGAGGAGAAACATCGGCCGGAGGGCCTGCTTGAGCATGACCGGGGTCGAGACTCCAGAGGCGACGCGTTCCGTGACGGGGAAGCTCTCGAACAGGAAGAGACCACCGTAGATGAGCATGGGGACGAGGATGAGCGCTGTCTTGACCTGCCAGCCAAAGGTCGTGGCTTCCGTCGAGGCACCCGCGCCGCCGACCTTGAGGCCCAGGAGACCGGAGAGTCCCAGGGCGAGCAGCCCCCCCAGGAAGAGGCCGCCGGGCCACCAGGCATGGAGGATGTTGAGCATCTTGGTCTTGGCCGTGGGGAAGAGGGTGGCCGCGAGGGGGTTGATGCCGATTTCGACCAGCCCGTTGGCCGCGCCGACCAGGAAAGTCGCGACGCACAGTAAGATATAGGGTGAGAGGCCGGTGGCTTGAAGATAGGGCGTGGCGAGGGTCCCGACAGTGCCCGTCAAATGGCAGAAGAAGGCGAGGGCGAGCATTTTCTTCATGCCGAAGTGATCGACCAGGAACGATCCGACGGCCATCGAGCCGGCCATGCCCCAGAAAGCGAGTCCGCCGATGGTGCCGAGCTGGGACGCGTTGAGATCGAACGTCTTGCCCCACGCGGGGAGGACGTCCTGGCGAAAGACGAACGAGAAAGCGGAGGCGATGAGGGCGACGCAACTGGCGACGAACAATCGGCGCGGATTCATCCGGGCGTTCTCCGATCAGGCGGCGAGGCGTATGGCACGTGGGGACGCGAGTCCGGAACTCGCGATTAACGTTCTTACCCGAGCGGCCCGCGTTTTGCTAGAGGGGGCTGGCATGGCCTGTCGTGATCGAGGGATGATTCCATGAGGCCGAGACGAGCATGGCGTGGGGCCCCGCGAGTGTTCCGGTATCTCTGGGCGAGCCCGACGACGGCGGTTGGCGTTTGCGCGGGTTTCGTGACGCTGGTTTCTGGCGGCGGGGTCCAGGTTCGCGAGGGGGCCGTCGAATTTCACGGCGGATTCTCGCGATTCCTGGCCGACGCGGTCGGCTTTAGCGCCATGACCTTGGGCCATGTCATCATCGGGCGCGATCGCTGGGCGCTCGACGTCTGTCGTGATCATGAACAGGCACATGTGCGGCAAGTCGAGCGCTGGGGTCCAGCGTTCCTACCCGCCTATGTGTTCGCGAGCCTCTTGGCATGGACGCGAGGGGGCGATTACTATCGCGACAACTGGTTTGAACGCGACGCCCGCCGCGCGTGCGGAGAATCCGATTGACGAGTCCGAACCGACCCCTCTCAGCGAAGAAAGCAGCCTGATGCATCAAGTCGAGCATGTCGAGCGTCACTTCACCGCGAGCGAAGTGGTTCGCGACATCGTGATCGGCATGTCCGATGGACTGACCGTGCCGTTCGCCCTGGCGGCGGGCCTTTCGGGAACCAACGTCTCGACCGCCCTGGTGGTGACCGCCGGGCTGGCCGAGGTCGCGGCCGGCTCGATCGCGATGGGGCTCGGGGGCTATCTGGCCGCCAAGGGAGACGCCGAGCATTACCAGAACGAAAAACGCCGCGAAGAGGTCGAGATCCTCGAACTCCCCCACGTCGAGCGCGAGGAAGTCGCGTCGGTCTTTCGCGATTATGGCCTCTCCGAGGCTCAGATCGAGCCAATCCTCCAGGCCTTCGAGAACAATCACCCCGCGTGGGTCGATTTCATGATGCGGTTCGAGCTGGGGCTCGACGAGCCGGACCCGCGGCGGGCGCTCAAGAGTGCCTTCGCCATCGCGCTGGCCTATATCGCCGGTGGCTTGATCCCCCTGGCGCCCTACATGCTCACCCATGAGACCAAGGTCGGTCTCGGGTTTTCGGTCGTCGTCACGCTGGTCGCGCTCATGATCTTTGGCTACGTCAAGGGGCGATTCACGGGCGCTCAGCCGTTTCGATCGGCCATGCATACCACGCTCATCGGAGGGGCGGCCGCGACGGCGGCGTTCTTGATCGCCCGGGTGTTTTCATGAGCCCCGACCGTGGCGGATTCTGAAAATCGGGCCGGCCTAGTTTCCGAGCAGGGTTCGAATGAGGCCTGGAGGCTTGGTCCCCGGCACGACGACGCGATCGCCGGGCATGATCTGGTAGTTGGTCAGGGTGTCGCCCCGGTCCTTGATTCCCTGCCAGTCGATGGCCAGGACCTCGTCAGCGCTTCCCAGGGGGTGGGGCCGGACCAGATAGGCTTTGTCGGGGAGGCTGTTGGTTTTGAGACCCGCGATCATGATGGCGTCGAGGACGGTTTCGTTACCGGTGACCTTGAACCGGCCAGGCGCGCCGACGATCCCCATCACGTAATAGTATTTACTCTGCCCGTTCGAGAGGCGGACGGACGCCTTATGCCCCGATGCGCCGGAGGTTTCGTCGACCTGGGCGGCGATTTTGGCCTCGGCGTCGGCGAGGGTGAGTCCCATCACGTGGACCTGGCCTGAAAAGCCCAAGTCGACCGTGCCGTCGGACCCCACGGTGAAGGTGTTCGCGCTCCAATCGGGCAGGGAGGGGCGGATGGAGATCTCGAGCTCGTCCGGAGGGTCGATGGTGTAGGCAGGCAGGCTGACCTTGCGAAGCTCGGCGGGCTGGGTGGCGTCGATACCGCCGAATTGCGGAACGCGACTCGCCTGGTGGGCATTCGGGACGCTCTGGCAACCCGTCCCAATCAGGCAGACGAGCGCCGCCAGGAGACCGGAAGAGCGTGAGACGAAAGACAGGCCAAGGGTCATCGGCTTTCCACCTCTGAAATTCCCATGGGACGCGGACCCAAGCCGAGCGCACGATCCATCCTGGATCATGGCCTTGAGTGGCGGGCGCTCGGATCGTGTGCGTCGAGATGGTATCAACGAAGGCGAGCCTGTCAACATAAAGTAGGGAGAATCAAGGGTTTTCAAGGCTCGAAAACCAGCGCGCGAAGGAATTCACCACCCTCATCATCGGTGGGAGGGCCGGCGGAACTTCAGGAAATCTCGGCCGAGGGGCGATTGTTCTGAGGTTGACCGAGATCCGGCTCGCGGTTAGCCTTCTGTGACGTCCTAGGCTTGGAGCGGCTCGTTTCCTGAAGGTCGGGGACGAGTCAATCGATCGGGATGAAGGAGTCGCCCGAGGCTGCCCATGGAAGATATCGCCAAGGCCGTCCATCAATTCATTCTCGCCGAGTTCCTCCCTGGCGAGGACCCGAGTGAGCTTACCGAGCGGACACCCCTCATCACGGGGGGCATCCTGGACTCGATCAGCACGCTGAAGCTGGTTGTGTTTCTCGAGGACCGATTCCACATCACGGTGGAAGCGCACGAGGCTGGGGTGGAACACCTGGACTCGATTCGAGATATCTCGGCGTTCGTGGCGGGCAAGCGAAAGGCCGCCTAGGGCGAGCCTGGCGGCCGATCGACTGGACTGATTTCGCTCTCCACGGCCATGCTTGAGCGCAAGAACGCCACGAGCTCGGCCGTGAGCGAGCCCGTCCCGTCCATTCGGGGTGTCTTGTGCTGGCCGCCGAGTTTCCCCCGCGAGCGCATCCAGTTTTCAAAGCCGCCGGATCGCGCGATCACCACCGCCGGGGCCGGCAGCCCGACGCCTCGGGCTCGATGGGCGCGATAATCGGCGTTGGCGTTCGCGAGCTGGTCGTCCAGGTGGTCGCGAAAGGCTTGGGCGTCGGCGGGCGGCTGGAAAAACTCGACCACGTACAGGTGATGGCCCGGCCTGGGCTCGAAGACGGGGCCGGCGTGCCAGTCGCGGACCGTCGCCCCGGTCGCGCGGCAGGCGCTTGCCAGGGCCTTTTCAACCTCGTCGGAGATCAGGTGCTCGCCAAAGGCGGAGATCGCGTCCTTAACACGCCCCATGAACCGGAAAAGCGGGGGATCGAGCCGTTCAAACCGGACGACGTCGCCAATCACGTGCGCCCAGAGGCCCGCGCAGGTCGAGACCACGATCGCGTAATCGACCCCAGTTTCGATCGTGCCAAGCCATCTTCGGTCCGGTCGATCGCGGCCGAGCTCGGCCCTGGGGATGAATTCCAGGAAGATGCCGTGGTCGTGGAGCAGGCGCAAAAGGCCCGTCCGCGGGTCGCCGAAGCCAACAAAGCCCTCCGAGCAGGGATACGTTTCCTGGAACTGAATCGAAGGGGAGCCGAGGATCGCCTGAAAGGCGTCGCGATACGGGTCGAACCGCACACCGCCGTGGACGACGAGCTCGAGATTGGGCCAGACCTGGGCGATGGTCGATTTGCCGGTGATCGCCAGGACCCGCTCGAAGAGCATGAGCAGCCAGCTCGGCACGCCGCCAACCAGGGTGATGGGTTCGTTCCGGCTTTGATCGGCGAGTCGGGCGAGCTTTTGGTCCCAGTCGCTCTCGAGGGCGAGCTCGAGTGGCGGATAAGTATAGGGTCGCAGGAGGGGCTCGATCTCGATCGCGGCGATGCCGGAAAGATCGCCAGCCTGGACACCCCGCGCGGGGGTTTCGAGGCGGGTCGACCCTCCCAGAAAGAAAACCTTGCCATGAAAGAGCCGTGAATCGGGTCGCTGGGCCATGTAATAGGCGAGCATCGTCCGGGCCGCCTTGCGATTCGAGGCGGTCATCTCCCGCGAGACGGGGATATACTTGGTGGGTCCCAGCGTGGTGCCGCTGGTGAGGGCGAAATAGGGAACGCGCCCCGGCCAGAGCAGATCATCGAGCACGGGATAGTGATCACGCAGGTAATCGTTCCAGAGTTGCTCGTAGGTTCGGATTGGGACCTGGGCCTGGAACTGGGCGGGGGTCGTGATCTCGGCGAATCCGTGATCGCGGCCGAACCGGGTCCTGGCCGCGCGCTTGACCAGACGGCCGAGCTGGACCCGCTGGGCGTCGACCGGGGAGCTTGCGGCGAGCTCGGCGACCCGCATTCGGCCCCCCATCCGGAAGCCGAAATTGACCAGCGACCGGACCACGGGCGAGCCCGACCAACGGGCGGACTGGTCGAGGATGCGCGATCGAACGTTCATCACGACTTAGATTCCCGGCCTGAGCCCGTAACAGCGATAGGCCCCGGCCGGCGGCAGGTTACGGGGCTCAAGGACAAACGCGACTCGCTCGAAGAATTGCTTGTAAAACCGCCAGTAGACGAGAGGGAGCTCCGTGATTTGGTGGTATCCGCCCCCCTCGCGCAATACCCCTTCCAGGGAGCGAAAAAGGACGCGCTGATGGTCACGGGAAAAGGACGGCACCGGGAGCCCGGAGACGACATGGTCGACCGTGGCGATGCCCCGATCGGCCAGAAGGGCCCGAATCTCGCAGGCATCGGCGGCGACGATCTCGAGGTTGGACTGGTTTCCATGGCGCTCGCGGAGCAGCGCGACGAAATCGGGATCGCGCTCGACGACCAGCACGCGGCAGTCGGGGTGGGCGCGGCGGGCGATTTCGCGGGTGATCGGCCCGGTGCCGGCACCCAGTTCGACGACCACCCGAGCGGTGCTCCAGTCGATCCCGCCGACCGTGGCCCTGGCGAGCCAGGGGGACGAGGGGGCAATGCTGGCAATGGCGGTTCCGTGCCGGAGAAACTTGCCGAGAAACAGGCTGAAGTCGCTCATTGGGTGACCAGCGGGTGATTGGACCCGCGGCTCGATGACGATTGTCGTTCCGCGTGCTGGATCAGGAACCGTGCCGGCTCGAGCGCGGGGGGAATCGAGCGGAGCTTGTCGCGGAGAAAGCGCGAGATGAGCTGATTCACCAGCCGTGCCTTTTCAATCTGGGGCGCGTGGCCGCAATGGGGGATCACGACCTGACGGACCCGTTTCATCCGGGCGGCGGAGTTGATCGCGCCGGGAAGGTCGGTCAGGACCTGGTCGCTCGCGCCCCAGATCACCAGGGTGGGCGCGTCGATCCCTTCGATCAGCCCGGCCGAGGAATGCCGCACCGTCGCCTTGAGCACGCGGAGCACCCCTTTTTTCCATCGCCTATCCTGGAATTTATGCTCGAAGGCCTGGACGAGCTCCTCGCTGGCGAATCGACCCTGGTGGAAGACGGAGCGGACGAGCTTGTCGTAGTCGCTGCGTCTGACACCGTCGACGATCGGCAGATTTTCCCCGCCGTGGAGACCGGAGGGAGCGATCAGGACGATCTTTTCCACGTCGGCCGGTCGGCGGGCGGCGTAAGAGAGGATCACCTGGCAGCCGAGGCTCGAGCCGACCAGGTGATAAGGCGGGCGCACGACATACTCGTCGAGGAAGCGTTCAAGGCGGTCGGTAAGATAGTCCACGCCTGGCTCGCCTCCGCGCTCGATGTGGTCGTGAAGCGGGCGTCCGTCGTAGACCAGGATTTCGGGGATCTTGACGTCGAAATGCCGCGCGAGGTGGGCGCGATTGGCGAACCAGCTTTCGGGCTGCTCGGCCAGGCCGTTGACAAGCACCAGCGGCGGGCGTCGTTTGTATGAGTGAAGCAGCATCGGAAGGTCGAACCACTTCCGCACGTCGGTGGACATCATGGTCGTGTCTCCTGGTGCGACCCACGGGGGGTGAGCCGCGATGGAACGAATCCTAACACCACGTGCCCAGGGGGCCAACATGGTAGGGCGAACTTCATGAAGGCTTTACCCGGTTGCAACCGGGTCTACACCCAGGCCGGCGACGGGGCAAGTCGGGCGGCTTGACGCGGTTGGGGCGGGCGCGTACAGATGAGAGGGTCTGGGGACGACTGTCGTTGTCGGCGCACAGCGGTTGATGGGCGCGATCGATCGAGTGTCCCTCGGAGCTGGAGCGGCCATGCGTGTTTTCATCGCGGGGGGTTCGGGATCGATTGGCAAACGGCTGGCGCGGCGGCTCAAGAGCGAGGGGCACGAGCTCTTGATCCTCACCCGAGACGCCGACACGCTCAGGCGCGATCCGGCGATGCGGGCCTATGAGGTCGTCGGCGGCGACCCCACCATTCCCGGCCCCTGGCAGGATCGAGTGGACGGCTGCGACGCCGTCGTCAATCTCGCCGGGCACGGTGTTTTTACCAACCGCTGGAACCCTCGGATCAAGAATTTGATCCGCGATAGTCGGGTCTACAGCACGGAAAACCTGGTCTCCGCCGTGCTGCGCGCTACCTCTCGGCCGGGCGTGTTCGTACAGGGGTCGGCGGTCGGCTATTACGGCCGCCGGGGCGACGAAATCATCGACGAGTCGGGCGAATCGGGGGTGGATTTTCTGGCGGTGGTCTGCCGAGAGCTCGAGGACGCCCTGGGTCCGCTGGTCCGAGCGGGAATTCGGACCTCGTGGGTTCGCACGGGGATCGTGCTGGGCGAGGGCGAGGGCGCACTCAAGATCATGGCGCCCATCTTCAAGATGGGTCCTGGGGCCCCGATCGGCAGCGGCGGAGGCGCGGTCGCGACGGGCCGTCAGTATATGAGCTGGATCCACATGGATGACATCGTGGGGATCTTTCGGCTCGCGCTCCTGGATTCGCGCGCGGAAGGCCCCCTGAACGGCGTGGCCCCGAACCCGGTGACGAACGCGGAGTTCGCCCGTGTTTTCTCGGGTGTCCTCCACACCCGCGCGACGCCATGGCGGTTTTTCCTCCCCTTTGGCCCGCCCGATGCTCTGCTGAGGCTGGCCCTGGGCGAGGTCGCCGACGTCGTCGCCACCGGTCAGCGTGTGATCCCGGTCAAGGCCCTGTCGCTGGGCTACGAATTCCAACACTCCGAGCTGGAAGAGGCCCTGCGCGTGATCTTCGCCCCCAGCGGCCCCACCCGCCAGCCCTCGCCCGAGCCCGCGGTTCGCCCTTAGAAGCCCCCGGGCACGGCCGGAGCTCAACGGATGAAGTACCCAAGCGCGAGACCGGCGAGGAAAATCGCCGCGACCCAGATCATCACGCCCGCGAGGGCCGTCCGAGGGCGGTTCTCCGCGATCTTGGCCAACGGGCTAAACCACCCTGGATATTGCGGGACGAGCTTGACGACCTCAGGTGGTTCGGCCTTGGCCACGACCGGCTGAGGCATCTCGTTGGCGCTCTTGGACGCGGTCGAGACGGCGGCCTGACTCCGGTTTTTCGAGCGGATCAGGCTCGAGAGGGCGTCGCCAGCCTCGGCCGCGGTGGTGAACCGCTCGGTCGGCTTCGGAGCCAGCATCCGGTCGAGCACCCGGACGAAACTGGCGGGAACGTCGGGAAGATGCTCGGTGATCGGCACATGCCGGCCGCTGATCCGCTTCCCAAGTCGCTCGATTGGCGAGGAACCCGGAAACGGTAGCTTGCCCGTCGTCAAATGATAGATCGCACAGCCGAGTCCATAAATGTCGGTGCGGCCGTCGACGTCTCGCCCGCAAGCCTGCTCGGGCGACATGTAGTCGATCGTGCCGACCGCGATCCCATCGGCCGTCGCGAACGTCGCCGAATTGTCGGCCTCCATCAAAACCCCCAGCCCCAGGTCGAGCACCTTCACCCGCCGATCCTGCGTGACCAGCATGTTCGAGGGCTTGATGTCGCGGTGGACAATCCCCTGGCCATGGGCGTGGGCTAGCCCCTGGCATGCCTGGGCGGCGTACTCGATCATCTCAAGCGGGGGGATCGGGCCCGTCTTCAGCCGCTCGCCCAGGCTCACGCCAGGGACGTATTCCATCACGATGTAGAGGACCTTATTCATCCGGTCGGCGTCAAAAGCCCGGACGACGTTGGGATGGTCCAGGCGGCCCACCATCTTCATTTCACGCTGAAATCGCGCGACCACACGCTCGTTGGAGGAGATCTCGGGGGCGATGACCTTGAGCGCGACCACCCGATCCATCATGGCGTGATGGGCCTTGTAGACGCGGCCCATCGAGCCCGATCCGATCCGATCCAGGATCACGTAACGGCCGACGATCAAGCCCCCGGACCGGTTGGCCAGGAACCTCTTGGCCTGATACGAGGTGATCAGTCCATCGGCGATCAGCCGCTCGGCCAGCTCGGCCGAGTGCATGGGGTAATCGCCTTGTAAGATTTTCTGACGGATGTCGGAAAGCTGTTTTTCGCTCAGGATTCCCGAGGACCGGATCACCGGTAACAGGTCCAGGGGCGCGCCTTCGGCCGATCGGGGCTTGTCTGAACTCGCCATGACCCCACCCCTAAAACCCCGACCGCCCGATCCGCCCCTGTCGCGGCTCGCGATGCAACCCGGTACGAGCAAAGGATATCATGAAAAGCCGGGAGATCTCCCTGGCAAACCTCGTTTGACCATACCAGAATGGAAATTCAACCACAATGAAGACCGGCGGGCGTCGTCCCCATGACGCGCCGGCGACTCCCCGCGGGCG
>JAKBAP010000146.1 GCA_021808995.1 Planctomycetota bacterium
AACCCTCCGCCGGCGGGCTGGGCGTCCAGGCGTCGATGGGCGCGACCTCCGGGACTCGCACCCTCTGAAGGTGCTCCTCGATCCCTTCCGCGCGACGGTAAAGGCGGTGAACGTTGTCCGCTTGTCCCTGGAGCCGGCGGCGAGTCTCGAGCCAGCGCAAGAGCTCCTGGGCGGCCTCGGGCTCGACCAGTCCGATTGGTGCCTCGAGCGCTTTCGCCCCCTCGAAGGTCGCGTGGAGTGTCGGCACGAGTTGGCCCAGGCTCTCGCCCCGCGCGAAAAACACCGTTCCCGGCTCGACGATCTTCCAATTGATCGTGAATGTATAGTTAAGCCACCATGTTTCGATGACACCTTCCAGGGGGGCGCAATTGGGTTTCCAGCGGTTGCTCGGTCCCTTGAGATAGAGATCCCAGCCTGGCGAGGTGCGAAAGAGCCAGGGGGGCGAGAAGGTCACGATGCCGGAGCCAAACTGGCTTTTGATGGCCGAGGCGTACTGGGGGGCGACCTCGATCGAGAGGCCCTCCAGGGCCGTCGATCCGTCCCAGGTCACGACCACGTCGGTCGGGCAGAGGATCTGCCATCCCCATTGGTTGGCGATGACCATGGGAAGGCAGTGATAGGCGTGTGTGAGCTCGTTCATCCAGTTGCGCTTGGCTGGAGAGGGGCGTAGCGCCCAGCCTTCGCCCCAGCCATGGGGCAAGAGCCGGAGCGCCTTGAGTTCCAGCGGCGGTATCGTACCGGCCGTCGAGCCTGGGTCCTGGGTCGCGGCAAGCGCCCTCTCGAGCTCCGCGATCCGAGCCGAGAGGGCCCGGCAACGCTCGCATTCTCGATTCGCGCGGGTGGGGTCGGTCGCGTCGTCACCGGGTGGGCTGGGGATCACGCTCATCGTGCGTTCCTTGCGTCCGAAATCCGGGCGGATCGAGCCACCCGCCCGATCCCAGGCCATTACCCGTTGACCCATGATCTCCGCCGCGACCCTGATCGGTCAACGACCCGGCTGGACTTCACACTTCAGGACTCGATCCCTCGTCCCCTCGGTCTCGGAAACTTCCCCCCGAGGTCCTGTGCGCCCTTGGCGCGGGGGCCGGGCTTGTTCACTCTTGAAACCAGATGTGAGTCGGGCCGGTGCAATCTAGGCGGGAGTGACCACGATGGCGACGCGCGTAAGCTGGCTGGGGCATTCGGCCCTGCTTCTTGAGTCCGATGGCAAGACCGTGCTGATCGACCCCTTCCTGACGGGGAATCCCGCCGCGTCGATCACGGCGGACACGGCGAACGCCGATTTGATCCTGATCACTCACGGCCACGGCGACCACGTCGGCGACGCCGTTTCAATCGCCAAGCGGACGGGGGCGACAGTCGCCGCCAACTACGAAATCTCCGAGTGGCTCCAGGGACCGGGACGTGAGCTCCCCCCGGCAAAGGTCCACGGCCCGCAGCATGGAGGGAGCTTCACGTTCGATGGGATCCGGGTCAAGCTCACGCTGGCGTTTCATGGCTCGATGCTTCCGGATGGAAGTTATGGAGGCAATCCGGCGGGATTCGTGATGACGTTCCCCGACGGTATCCGGGTCTACGACGCCGGCGATACGGCCCTCTTTGGCGACATGGCCCTGATCGGCGAGGAGGGGCTCGACCTGGCCATTCTTCCCATCGGCGACTATTACACAATGGGACCCGAGGACGCGGTTCGTGCCGTCAAGTTGCTCAAGCCGCGCTTTGTCTTACCGATCCATTACAACACGTTCCCGCCGATCGCCCAGGACGCCGAACGCTGGGCCGAGCGCGTCCTGAGGGAGACGAACACCAAGCCAATCGTGCTCAAGCCCGGCGATGGGTTCGAGATCCCCCGAGCATGACCCGGCCCCTTCCCGAGGGTTCCCTGACGACTCTCCCCTGGGGGCCAGCCGGTGCCCTTCCACTAGCCTTGCCATCCCATGGACCCTTGGCCCAGGGGCGGGTCGAGGTCGTTTGGCCCGATTTGAGCGCCCCAATCAGCGATTATCCCAGCGCGCTCAATCAGGCGATGACCGCTCCCCTGGGTATGGGGCCGCTCGAAAGCCTGACCCGGTCGGGATCGCGGGTCGCGATCATCGTCGACGACCCCTCGCGCTGGACCCCGGTCCAGGAAGCCCTCGAGATCCTGCTCCCGAGACTGCACAAGGCCGGCGTGAGACCGGAAGACCTCACGATCGTGATGGGGGTGGGACGTCATCACGCGGTTGACCAGGCCGGCATGAACCGACGGCTAGGACCCGAAATCGCCGCGAGCTATCCCTGCCTGAGCCCACCGATCGACGACCTGTCCGCCTACGCCGATCTGGGCCTGACACCCCAAGGCATCCCCGTGCGGGTCTTTCGGCCGGTGGTCGACGCCGATCTTCGCATCCTGGTCGGCTCGGTTCTACCCCATTTGCAGGCGGGTTTTGGGGGCGGATACAAGCTCATTTTCCCCGGCGCGAGCCATCGATCGACCCTGAGCGCCCTTCATGGCCAGGGCCTGGAACCCGGGAGCGACGCCGAGCGGCTGCTCGGTTCTCGCGCGGATTCCAATCCCATGCGTCAGGCGATCCACGTCGCGGCCGCGCGGCTGGGCCCTTGCGTCTCGATCAGTCATCTTCTGGGTGGGCCAGGGGAGATTCTGCGCGTCGCGACTGGTCATCCCGAGGTGGTTCAGGATTCGCTGTCGCTCGAGGCGGCCAGTCGTTTTCAGGCCCCCTCCGCGCCCCCCGCCGACATGATCGTCGTGGGGAATCACCCCTGGCCTGGCGACCCTCTTCAGAGTTTTAAGGTACTGTTGCATCATCGAGTGGCCTGTCGGCCTGGGGGAATTCTGGTCGGCTTGTTCTGGACCGATCCCTTGGAGCTCGATCGGTCAGCGCCCATGGGGGCGATCAAGGCCATCGCCGCGACGGGGGCCGCTGGGGGCTGGGCAATCCGGCGGTTGCTTCCCATGGCGGAGCGCCTGGCTCAGGCCACGGGTTCACCGGCGGCGTTCATGGTTCGGTGGGCGCGCGAATTGGTCGTTGATCGCGAGGTGCTGGTGCTCGCGCCTCCGCTGTTTGAGCGGCTCGGCCCACGCCTGGGTCCGGTTCGTCTCTTCGCCGATCAGCAGTCACTCTGGTCCAAGGCCACGCGGCGGCTTGAATCACGTGCGAATCAAGGGCCAATCCACGTCCGGATCTTCCCCCAGGGGGGCCTCACTTACGCGCCCAAGGAAACCAAATAAGGAAACGCTCGGAGCCGGCCGGCTGATTCCGGCCAGCCCCAAGGGTTCGCATGCCGTCAATAAACCTCGCCAGGCGCGGCCTTGGACGGGCCGCCGGACGAGCTGGCCGCGCCCAATGGCGTCGCGTAACGGGCGTGCCAACCTTCCGAGGCGCGGAAGGTCGCGAGATCCTCGACGGTCAAGCCATAGCGTGAAAACCAAGGCGTGCCGTGCTCGCGAACCAACGCGTCCACGTCGGCCACCCGCTTGAGCCCCGTCGTCGCCGCGAATTTTGACCGAGCCTCAGCGCCGTCCTGAAGAAAATACTCCTTCCAGAACGCACGACCACCCAGCACGCCGGCCGCCCCGGCCTCCATCGCCATCCCGACTTGCTTGTAATAGTCGGGGTAGTCGACGCCCGCCGAAAGCAGCACCCATGGGCGCTCGCTCGCCGCGTCAAGAGCCTGCAGATTGTCGTTCAGTTGCGATTCCGATTCGTGCCCCATCGTGCCAGGGAACTCGGCCTTGTAAATGTCGCAAAACCGGCTGAGCTGCCGCGCGGATTCGATCACGGTTTCGGCCTTGCGATTCACGAAGCTGGCGTCGGTCTTTTTCTCGCCGCCAAAAGGAAACGCCACGGTCTCGAGCAAAAGCAAAATATCGTGCTTCTGGCATTCCGAGTACACGTGCTCGATCAGTTGAAACTGATGCTCGCCAGACATCGGCTCGGTTGGCTCGAATTGAGCCAGCAGCTTCACCGCGTCCGCCCCCATCAGCTTGATCTTCTCGACGCTCCAGCCCGGCTCGACCAGGCCCAAGGGCGCGCCGACCTTGTTTTTCGGGCCGCCAGACTTCTCCACTCGAACCAAGAGGCCAGTGTGCGGACCAACCGCCCCCGTCGCCAAACACGACCAAGCACCGTAGTAAGCGTCGATCAAGACCCCCGAGCCCGCCGGCGAAAGGTGCCGCGCCAGGTCGACCTTGGCCTCGACAATTTCCTCGTAGGTCGGCTCGCGATCCTGACCTTTGGCCTTCAGGGCCTTGCCAGCCATCTCGATCATCGAACTGTTCTGATCCAAGGCCACCATCGTCAGTGTGCCGTTGGGATTGCCGATCCGCTGCAAGCCACGCAGCTTGCCAGGCGTCAGACCCTTGCCCAGCAAGACTGTCGCGCCCATACGGCTCGAACGTTCCGCGGTAGCCATCGAAATCGATCTCCTCTGGTTCACGAACGGGGTCAAGGAACGCCTCGTCGGCGGCTTTCTGAGTCGGTCTATCCGGCCAGGCACGACAAGCGCGATTCCTTACACGGGGAAACTCTCCATCGTCGGCTGATTCTAACGGCACGGACGGGCAATTCAAACAGTCCACTGGCAATGCAAGCGCCTACCGACGACCCGCGAGAACGGATCGGCCCGGCGATGACCAGCGGCCGTGCGGGCGATTTTGCCGTCAGCTTAAAGCCTTACGAGCCAACGAGAACATCCCGTTCTTCGCCCCCGAAAAGGCAAAACCGCCCGAAAAGATTGCGGAAGAGCGCCCAACCTGGCCGATCTAAACCATGTCGGGTGGAAAACCGACCCGGTCATGGATGACCGAGATCCGGCGTCGATACCGTGGTCGCGTCCAGGGACGGACTTGCGGCTCCGACGCCACGGGCCACGGAAGGCCCGTTTTTTTCCTTGCCTCGGCCGCAAGTTCGGGGCGAGTGGATTCGTGATGATCCATCCGCCCGATCCGCGACCTCGCGAATCCGCGGAACCTAGCGGGCACCGACGCCGACCAACAGCGTCGTCCCGTCAGGGAGTGGATAGTCGAGGAAAAAGAGCTGATTGAGCGGTGCCTTCACTCGGGTCGACGTGGGCTTGCCCTTTCCCTGGGACATCTCGCAACGGATCTCGAACTTGCCGTTTTCATCGGCGGACTGAGTCAGCGTGGTCTTGATCTCGCACCCATTGGCGAGGTCCTTGACCACCGCCGATTCGCCCGCCAGGATGGGCCGACTCCGCACATCCAAGAGCGTGAAACCATGGCCTGGCTTGAGCTTCGCAAGCCGAGCTTTCAACCCGTCCAGCCGAGCGTCCGTGGTTTTTTCCCCACGAACCGCCTGGATCGCGAAGACCGTCACCTGTCGGGTGGCGTCACCTTTGTTGGACTCGTCCCCCACAACCGCGACGGCCGTCGGGATCACGTGAACAACCAATGCCCCGAACAGTCCCGCCGAGAGGACCAGCATCCACACCCGTAAAGGGCCGAACCAGAACCGGTTCGCGGACATGGGCTGTTACTCCTGCATGGCCACGACGGGGCCTGTCGCCAGGGACTCGAGCTCGTTGTAAAACAAATACCAATCATCCACCCCGCTCTCGACCCGACTCGAGGCGATCTGAACGACCTCCTGAGAAGCCGACTCGACCCGAATCAGCACCACGGGACCTTCGTCGAGCTCGAAGAATTTCTCCTGAACTCCCGAGGAAGATTCCAAACCCGCTGGCCCGGCCAGGGCCGTCCGAGCGGCTGGATCGGCGGTCGGAACCGATCGCCACATCACGCCGACCGTCACGAGCACCGCCGCGGCCTGGGCGAGCACCACCAGGCCAAACCGGGCGAGCTTCCGAGCGCGAGAGGCACCTCTGGAATGGATTGTGGCCGGTCCGGCCAAGGCCGGGTGTTCCAGCGAATCCGAGACCCTTGACCACAGGGAACCCCAGGTCCCCTGCGATGGAGCGTTGGGACGGGTCGCCTCCCATAAGTGGCTCAACTGGGCGTCGCGCTCGGCCCAAAGCGAGCACGATGGGCATTCCGCGAGGTGGGCTTGCAGCGCCCGCGAGTCACGGTCGTCGGTGGGGACGGCGAGCTCATGGATGACTTCAGGGCAACGCATCTGGGACCATCCTCTCAATCACATGTCCTTGAGCCGATTCCAGTCGAGGACCGCCTGTAATTTTCCTCGGGCGGCGTGGATTCGGCTCATCACCGTGCCAATGGGCACATCCTGGGTTTCCGCGATTTCCTTATAGCTTAATTGAAGCTCGGCATGGAGCACAAACGTGGTTCGCAAAGCGGGGCTCAGCCGATCGAGCGCCTGATCGAGAATCCGACGCAAATCCTGCTGTTGAAGCCTCGCGCTGGGGTCGTCAAGGGCCGCGAGGTCGTCGGATTTTCCCGCGGAGTCGGCCTCGAACAGTTTTGTCTGGCGTTTCCGGCGTCGGCCCCAATCGAGCGCGGTGTTGGTGACGATTCGCAATAACCAGGTCCGGAAACCACACCGCCCATCGAAATCGTCGAGGCCGGCGAAGGCCTTGATCATTGAGTCTTGAACCACGTCCAGGGCATCGTGCTCGTTGCCTAACAAACGATAGGCCAGGCGAAACGAATCGCCTCGGTGGCGCTCGTACAGCTCACCTCGGGCCGTGTCGTCGCCAGAGCGGGCGCTCTGGACCAGGGCGAGGTCGGCCGTCCGGGCGTCGTCGAGGGTCTCGAGCATGATTCACCCCTACTCACTATGAGACGATCCATCGTCCTTGTTTATTCGCCATTCGTACAGCGGATTCTTCCTCGTTTCGTGGCGGGTCGCTCGGGCCTCGCATGGCCGAGTCGGTCAATCGCGTGGAAAAAACCCGGATTCCGCCTTGACCCTTTTTCCCCGGCAAAGCAAAATGCCGCCCTCAAGTTTTGGAGCAGCACAACCGAGAGCCCACTCCATGAATCGCCGCCAACCATCGCTTGAGCCTGTTGTCCACGGCGGGCTCGTCCGCCGGTTTTGAAAAACGCGGATCATGACGATCCGGCTGATCCGCGACCCGCGAACGCACTCGGTGACTCACGCGGTTCGGAAAACGGTATCACCCAAGGGATTGCGAGATCGTGGCTGTGAGTTCAAGGAGGAAACCCGCCGTGTTACGTCGTTGTCACGCTCCGATGATTCTGTTCACCGTGCTTCTCTCGTTCGGAGCACGCCCAGGATCGCTTCGAGCCGGCTCGATCACTCCAAGCGCCGGAACAGTGACGGCCAACTACAGCCTGACCAGCGTCAACGGCCTTCCCATCCCGAGCACGAATATCAGCGGCCCACAGATCGAGGCCCTGATCATTCCACCGGGCGGAGTCGTTCCCCCACTTTCGGCCTCCGGCTCGACACTCAGCCCCCTGACCGTCCTCTCAGGCTCGACCGGTTTCGACCCCAGTCAGCTCGTCGTCGCCCTCAAGAACGCCACCGGCTCCAATGGCCAACCCGAACAAATGTTTGGACTCGTCTTCTTCGGCAAGGGCTTCGCCGCCGGCGGCACCCTCAATTTCTCGCTCTCCATCGATAAGTCGCTCGCCAATAATCCCCCCTTGCTCGAAGTCCTCACCCCCGGAATCAGCATCACTCCCGTGACCCAACCGATCACCTCCACTGGCCAGTCGGGGTCTTCAGGGTCCTCGGGAGCTTCAGGATCCTCGGGATCCTCAGGGTCGTCGGGGGGTGAACCGATCGTGAACGCCATTCCCGAGCCCATGTCGCTCATGGTCTGGTCAACGGCCGCGCTGGCGATCCTCATGCGGGCCCGTAAGGCCCGTCGACGCGGCTAGACGGGCCGTTCGAGCCCCGTTTTGGTCGGGCTCTTGCGTTCCACTCTGGTTCCCTGACTGTCCAGGGTGGTTTCCAGGAGGGATGACGAACGGCGTCCGATGGAGACGTCGCTCATGCGCTCATAACAACTCGCCTCGCTCGTGCTCGCGGGCTTTTCCCTCCGTGGTTCCGCCGGCTTCGGACCGGGCGAAGCGGCCGGCGGGCACCGATCCTTGGCCGCTCCTAATGCCGAGTTCCACGTCGTCGTCTGGTTTCGCGAGAGCGACCCCCCTGGGAACCTTTTCCCATCCACGTCCGCATCCTTGAATCGCATGCTCGAGGATCGCGCCGACCTGTTCGAGCACCAGTCCAGGAGACGATCACGCGTCGCGGCCGACGCCAAGAGAGTCGGCGACACGGTTGATATAGTTAAACCAGGCCGCGATCAAGGTGATCTGCAACACCCCCCGATCGTCAAAGCCCGCGGCTTTCAAGGCCACGTGGTCAAGGGGCGAGACCTTGGTCGCGTCCTTGGTGAGCTTGACCACGTAATCGATCATGACTCGCTCGGCGTCCGTGATTGGCGCTTTCGTGTAATCCTCGCGTAAAGCGCTGATCAAGTTGTCATCGAGCGTGACCCGACGCAGAAACTCCGCGTGTGAGACAATTCAGTAATGACAACTATTGGTAAGCGATACCATGGTCGCGATCATCTCATGCTGCCGGCGAGAGAGTGGCAGATTGGGAGACATCAGGGCCCCAAACGTTGAAAACGCATGATAAAGCGCCTGGGGAATCAGCGTGTGCGAGGCCACGATGCCTGGCAAGCCCTGATCGAGCTCCTGAACCGGCTGGGCGTATTCAGGAGGATAAAGCGAGCGCTGATCGAGCATGGCCCGCTTGAGCGAATCGTCGGCCTCTTCCATCGAAATCGTACGAATCCAGGTCATCGGAAAGCACTCCAGGATCAAGGGGACGGGGGCGCGATCGAGGCATCCCGAGCCTCGGCCGCCGCCCGACGAAGGACCACCCAGGCCGAGACCGGCACGCCGGCCGCGACGACCAACAGACCGACCAGCGACCGCCAAGGATCGCCGACCACCAAGGCGACGACCAACAGGATCGTCGGGATCAAGAACACGAGGGGCGTGATTGGATAACCGGGAATCCCGAGCGGTGGAATCCCTGGCGATTCCTTCCGAAGCACGAAGACCGCCCCGGCCGTGAGCGCGAGGAAAACCAAGGTTGGCGCCATGAAATAATTGAGAATCTGATCAAACGATCCCGAGAGGACCAGCGCGACCGCGAGCGTGGCCTGAAGCGTGACGGCCCTGGCGGGTACTCCGGTGCGTGGGTTGACCATCGCCATGCTGGTGAAGAAGAGCCCGTCTTTCGCCATCGCGTAATAGACCCTTGGAAACGCCATGAAGACGGCGGCCAGGCTCCCCAGGAGGGCGACGATGACGATCGCCGCGAACGTGTCTCCGCCGGCGCGGCCAAGGAGGGCCTCGCCGGCGAGCGCGGCGAACCCTTGATCGGACGTGATCCGACCTGGCGGCACGAGATAGAGAAACACCGCCGAAAGCGCGAGATAGACCACCGTCACGATCGACACCCCCAGCAACAGGGCACGGGGAATCGTGCGCCCGGGATCCTTGGTCTCGCCCGCGAGCTTTCCGGCGTCCCACCAGCCGCCATAGGAAATGAAGGCCGCGATCAGGGCTCCCGCCAGGGCTGGAATCAGCGGGTCCGCGCCAGGTCCGCGCTCGGTCGAAAGGGCCAGATTCGACCATTGTCCGGACCCCATCGTGAAACCCCAGGCGACCAGGAACCCAAGGGAACCCAGTTTGAGCGCGGCCAGGGCTCGCAAGACCCCTGAGCTCAGCGCGGCCCCCGCCAGATTCACGAGTGCGACCGCGATGATCGCCATCGCGGCCGTCCCCCGTTTACCCCAGGGGGAGAGTGGGGCGAAGTATCCCACGTAATCGGCTAGTCCCGAGGCCATCGCGGCCGTGACGCCAGGGTCGGTCACCAGAAGCGCCAGCCATCCATAGAGAAAGGCCATCCGCGGTCCGTAGGCGTGCTTGAGGTAGACATAGCCCCCGCCGGCGCGGGGATAGCGCGAGGCCAGGGCCCCGAAACAAAGAGCCCCCCCGATCGAGCTCGCGCCCATCACGATCCACACGAGCGCCAGCAGGAGCGGCGAGCCGAGTTGCTTGGCCATTCGCGCGGGGGTGAGGAAAATGCCCACGCCGATGACTTCGCCCACGATCAGGGCGGTCGCCGTCGAGAGTCCAAAGCGCCGCGCGAGCTCGGGATCGGGCGAAGGTTCAAGATCCTCGTGTTTCGCCATCATGACTTTCATACGCTATGGGATGGTGGGCTCACTCGTCTCATCATCGTCCGCGCCGGCACCCGTTCTCAATAATCACCACTTCCGACAATTTCGCCGCCATTACGCGTGCTCAAGGCCCGCCAGACGGCAAGTGCCGTCGAATCCTTGAGAAACCGGGTCGAGCCGTCCCCAAACAAGACGTTAACCCCGCCCGGATGGTAGCTCGAGGGGGGAAGCTGGACGGCCATGTTGGCCATCGAGCCCATCCCCATCATCCCACCCGCCATTGATGCGCAAGTGCGCGTATTTGGCGTCGAGACATGGTTATAGGTCGAGCACGTCATGTCGCCAATCGCCCAGGTCGCTCCCATCCAGCTCGTGAGCGCCATCGCCATCGTCATGTCCAGGGTCGTGCACATTTGCCAGGTCTGATCGATCGTCATCGCCTGGCCCATCGCGTACATATCGGATTGGAGATTGATGACTCCCTGTCCCCTGCGCCTCTCGCTGAAAAAGGCCGTGTTGCTGGTTCCGTCGCTGATACCCGCCAGGTTGACGCAGCTCCGATTATAAAGTGGACCCTGGGGCAGGTATCCCGGCGCGATCGTACTGGGGGTTTGCTGGCAGGCGTCACAGAGCCACGAGCCCTCGTTGCCGTAATAGTTGTTGCCGCCATCCCAGCCCGCCAGGCCGCCCGCGCCGGCTGGGTCGGATGGGCAAAGGAAGGCCGAGACCGCGATCCGACAGACCGTCGCATTCTCGCGATTGGGATCCTGGTACGGCATGTCAAAGCCCATGTTATAGGTATCGAGGTTCGGGGTCTCCGGAGGAAGTGAAAAATTGATCGCGTTGAACAGCGGCGACTGCTCCAGGAACATCAACAACTGGCTGTGGGTCGACCACCGCGCGAAAACGGGGGCCGAGGGAAGGACGGCCTGGTAATCGTCTCCCTTGCCAAACGGAAGGCAGCGAAACGAGTCGTCGTAGTT
>JAKBAP010000147.1 GCA_021808995.1 Planctomycetota bacterium
GTCTTCCCGCGCGCGGACGGCCATCCGGTGATCGGTCGAAAAGCGGATCGCGCCGGTCGGGCAGGCGGTCACGCAATCGTCGCAAAAGAGGCATCGGCCCAGGTCGAGCCTGAGTCCTTGCCGATCTCGGACGATGGCATCGGTCGGGCATGCCGAGACACATTCCTGGCAACCTTCCGCGCATTTCGCCTCGTCGAGCACGGGGAGCCCGCGAAAGCGGTCGGGGAGCGTGGGAGGGTCCCCCGCGGGGTACGGGATCGTACGGAAACCCTGGCGAAAACGCTCGCGGATGACTCGAAACATGGGCCGTCCTATCGCTCAGAGGTCGTGGCCGCAGTAAGACAGGTTAAAGCTCTTATTACAGAGCGGAAAATCGGAGATCGGCTCGTCACGAAGCGCCATCGCGAGCCCCATCCAGTTGTGGAATGACGGGTCGACGATCTTGTATCGCGAGAATTGGCCGGTGGAATCCGTGAGTGCCACGTGGCAAATCTCGCCGCGCCAACCCTCCACGAGCGAGACCGCCAGATGATCGGGGCGAAGGAGACCGGCGGGAACCGTGATCGGGCCGTCGGGGAGCGATTGGAGCTGGTCGAGGATAAACTCGCCCGAGCGCTCGATTTCGAGCCGGCGGATGTAGGCCCTGGCGAAGACGTCGCCCGTGTGCCACGACGAGACTGGCGACTGCGCGAAGCGAAAGATGCCCGACGGGAAATCGCGGCGTGCGTCGCAATCGAGACCGCAGGCGCGCGCGGCCGGGCCAACCAGCCCCAGCTCGCCGGCGACCTCGAATGGGACCACGCCGGTCCCTTCAAAGCGCGCTTGAACCGAGGTCGAGCTCCAGAGCAGATCGACCGCGGTAGTGACCTCGCGAATTGCCTTCTCGAGGCGGCCGCGGAACTCGTCGAGCCCGCTGGGCTCGAGATCCAGGCGAACACCACCAGGACGGACCAGGCCGCGACCGAACCGGCCGCCGCACAAAAGCGCGGTCAGGTTGAGGAATTCGCCTCGGATCCGCCCACAATACGAGGCCGTCGGCAGGAACCCCACGTCCGCCGCGAGCGCCCCCAGATCGCCGGTGTGGTTGGCCAGCCGTTCAAGCTCAAGCGCGACCCCACGCAACACGAGCGCGCGGATTGGCGGCTGGCAGCCGGTAAGGCCCTCGACCACTTCGCAATACGCCATCGAATGCCCAACCGACGCATCACCCGAGACGGCCTCCATCAGGTGCGATGTCCGCTTATCGGGACCACCCACGAGCAAGCGCTCGATCCCTCGGTGCTGATATCCGAGCGAAATCTCCAGGTGAAAGACATGCTCGCCGTGGCACTGAAAACGGAAATGCCCCGGCTCGATCACCCCGGCATGCACCGGGCCCACCGCGACCTCGTGGATTTCGTCTCCCTCGACTCGGAAGAAATCGGCGACTCCGGCCACGATGGGCACCCTGGGATCTCGGCCCCATGCGTCGTGGCCGCTCCGGTACGAGCCATGAAACCGAACAGGCTTGAGCCACGGATGACCCTCGGGTCGCAGGCCATATTGCTCCGCGATCTCGCGCTCGAAAAGATGCACCCGGGCACAATCGGGGGTCAGGGATTCGAACCGGTCGGCTTCCAGCGTCGTTCGGGCGATTCGCAGCCGCGATCGGTCGCGATCGGCGAGCACGACATGGAGATCGACAAGATCCGGACCCGCCCCAAGATGGCCAAACAGCGCGAGAATCGCCTGACCGGCGGCGGCTTCATTGATCACGAGCCGGCGAAAATCCACGAACGGCAGGACCGAGATGGAAGCTCGGGGGATCGCCTGGCCCGTGCGTGCCTCGGTTGTGCCATGGGCGTTCATTGCCGGGCCTCCAACGATCGAGCCGCCTCGCGTAAAAGCGTCTCCAGAGGCGCCGGAATGCTCAGCCCCAGCAACAGGACGAGCGCCATGAAGAGCACGATTGGCAATCCGGTGGCGACGCTGTCATGAAAGCGACCCGGGCCGTCGTCCACGGGAGGCTTTCCCTGGACCACGGCTAGGACCGTCGCCCCCATGCTGATGAAGACCGCGGCCATGAGGAGCAAGAACAGCCCCCCGGTCACATATCGGCCTCCCGCCAGCGCGGCGTTCAGGATGGTGAATTCGCTCACGAACGGGCCAAACGGAGGCGAACCGGCGATGGCCAGGAAGCCCGCGAGAAAGAGCCCACCCGAGAGCGGCGTCCGGCGGATCGCCCCATGGACCGAGTCGGTGAGTTTGGACCCGAAGGCGCGGTGGATGTTGCCGGCCGAAAGAAACAGGGCCCCCTTGGTCAGGGCGTTATTGATCATATGCAAGAGCGCTCCATCCGCGGCCCCCCCTCCAATCCCGATTCCCAGGATCAGGATCCCCATGTGTTCGATGCTGGAATAGGCCAGCATCCGTTTGAAATCGCGCTGTCCCGCCATGAACACGGCGGCCACGGCCATCGAGAAAAGCCCCATGAGGATCATCATGTCGTGGGCCATGTGCGCGCCTGTGCTCGCGACTTGGATCTGGTGGATCCGCAGGATCGCCAGGAAGGCGCAGCTCGTGACCCCGCCGGCCAGAAGAGCGCCCACCAGCCCGGGCGCTTCGCCGTAGGCGTCGGGCTTCCAGGTGTGCATCGGGGCTAGGCCCATCTTGGTTCCATATCCGATCAAGAGCAGCACGAACGCCGCCCGCAGCCAGGGGAAAGATAGCCTGGGTGCCTGACTTAAAAGCCGATCGAAATCGAGCGTGGGTGGAAGCCCGGACTTGAGGGACGCGTAGGCCAGGAAAAACGAGCCCAAAAGCGCCAGCGCGATCCCCACCGAGCCAATGAGCAGGTATTTCCAGACGGCCTCGAGCGAGCGTGCATTGCTGTTGAAATAGAGTAGGGGAGCGCTGGCGAGGGTGGTCGCCTCCATCGCGACCCACATCAGCCCCAGATGATGCGCGAGCACGACCGAGGCCATCATCGCCTGCATCACGAAAAGATTGGCGCAAAACAGCCGATTGGGCCGATCCGACCGCAGGCTCAGATAGCCTGGCGCGTAGAGCGAGCAAATGGCGAAGAGGACGGCCAGTAACCCCAGGACGAGCTTTCCCAGGGGGTCGAGCCACAACCAGGCGTCAGGGGCGGAGACCAGGCCACTCGCACCCGCGCGGGCGACGGCCCACCACGTGATCGCCAGATTCGCGAGACCCCCGAGCGGCAACAGCCACGGCCTGCGCCGATTCGAGGGCACGGCCAGCGCCCATGCCCCCATCACCAGCGGATAGACGATCAGCAAGAGGTACATGGCTATTCCTTGAGCTCCGAAAGATGCTCGGTGCTGATCGAGCTGAACTCACGACCGATCTGGTGAATGATGATCCCCATCACGAAAACCGCCGTGAACAGGTCGAGCAAGACCCCAGCCTCGACCAGGAACGGCATCGCCTCCAGCAACAGGACTCCAAACACGAACAGACCGTTTTCCAGGACCAGATACCCCAGGACCTGCATGATCGCCTCGCGCCTGGTCGTGAGCAGCAGGAACCCCGTCCAGACCGTCGCGAGCGAGGCCGGCACGAACAGCATCCCCGCGTGCTCGCTCGCCAAGGGGAGGGTCGATGAGTAGACGATCGCCAGCCCCGTCCCGACCGCGCCCAGGAACAGCGAGCTCTTATAGCCCACGACCGGATTGACCTCGTGCCGGATGTTGGCCTCGCGCATCGCGTGCAAGAGAAACCATGGGAGCACATATCCCTTGAGAGCGATCGTAACGACCACGAGCACGATCCCCCGCGGATGGATTTCGGGATGGACGAGCAACGGCAGCGTCCCCAGCAAGATCCCCTGGAGCGCGACCGCGTTCACGGCCCCCTTGACCCGGCTCACGCCCAGCGCGACGAAATTGAGCGCGAGCGCCGTGATCAGGATCGGATCGAGGATCTCAGCCATCGGTTCACCTCGCGAGCAAGATCACGCCAAAGGCCGACAAGAGACACGCCGCCACGAGCAGGGTGGGCACGTGCGAAAGCCGCAGCCGAGCCATCACCGATTCCACGACGCCAATCAGAACGGCGATCACCAAGATCCCAATGACCAGGACCGACCACGCCGTCCATCCCGAGCCCAGTCCCGCGGAAAACGCGACCCGCGCCACGAGCGCGCTCGAGACGAAAAGCTTGATCGCCGCGCTGTACTGGATCATTCCAAGAGCCGGCCCACTGTGATCGAGCACCATGACCTCGTGGATCATCGTGAGCTCGAGATGAGTGTTGGGGTCGTCGAAGGGAATCCGCGAGTTTTCGACCAAAAGCACGATGAACCAGCTCAACAGGATCAAGACCAAGGACGCGCTGTCCGTCGCCCAATGCGCGCCCAGCGAGGCCCCGAGCATCCCCGCCAGCGCGAGCGAACCGGTGAGCTTGGCCAGGACCACAAGGCCCAGGAAGAACGCCGGCTCGGCCAGGCACGCGAAGGCCACCTCGCGCGCGGCCCCCATCCCCTGGAAGGGCGATCCCGTGTCGAGCGCGGCCAGAGCCGTGAAAAACCGCCCCAGCCCCAGCAAATAGACAAGGAGAATCAAATCCCCCGCGAACGACACCGGCGCGGTCGGACCCCCCAGGGGAATGAGCAAGCTCGCGAGCACGGCCGTGGTCATTCCGACCAGCGGTCCCAGGCGAAACACCCAGGTCGTCGTCTCGCTGATCACCGATCCCTTGTGAAATAACCTGATCAAATCATAATACGGTTGTAACAGCGGGGGGCCGACCCGGCCCGCGACAAATGCCTTGGTCCTGGCGATCACTCCCAGAAGCAGCGGAGGGAGCGCGAGCGCTAGGAACACGTGGACCACGCCTTGGGCGATTGCCTCCATCCTGGTTCCTTCCATCACGCCAAGCCAATGACTCGCTCAAGTAAATAAGAGATATTATGATAAGTCATGTGTTCATAATGCTCGTGATCCGGGCAAGCCCGGGGGTCGGTTGGGGTCGATGACGACGCCCGGAATGACGAGTCCCTGGTTCACGATCGCCCCCATCCGCCGCGAAAGGCCGCCCAGGCCAGGGTCACTAGCAGCACGACCACGATGTAGCCGAGATAAACGTTGACTTGCCCCTGTTGAAGGACGCGAAGCCGGGAGAATCGGTCACCCATGCGCTGGAAAAACGGCTCGTAGACCCGCGTGGTGAGTGGGTCGGGCGAGTCCGAATGGAATAAAGCGCGCGCGGGAAAGAGTCCTCGGGGCGCGATCTGGCTAATCCGCGGGCGGAGCACCCTTGGGAGGAGCTTGAGCGCGACCGTCGCCGCGAACGATCCGCCGGTGTATTGGATCCGCGAGCTGGGCGCGGCATATCCGCACCCCCAGGTAGGCCCGGTTGTCGCGACCCGCGTGAGGGCGGCCATGCCCCCCATGGCCGCGGCCAGCATGGCGATCACCAGCGCGTTGGTCGCCCCTAGGGTCCCGAGTGGTGGAAGGATCACCCGCGCCGCCGTGGTCCGGTCTCCCGCGGTGATCTGGGCGACGGCCCCCGAAAACAGGCCCGCCAGGGCCCCTGGCGCCACGGCCGCGCCCAGGCACAGGCCGAGAAGAATCATCATGGGAGCCAACATCCACCATGAGGATTCATGGGCGTTCGCGGCGTCCGTGGTTCGTGGCGACCCCAGGAGCACGATCCCAGCGAGGCGGACAAATGTGATCGCGACCAGCCCACCCACAAGGGCCAGCAAGCCCGCCCCGAGCAGCGCGGGCAGTCCACCCCCATCGGTCGACAGGCCCCATTTGAGCAGGCTCATATAGATCATCCACTTGCTCGTGAAACCGTTCATGGGAGGCAACGCCGCGATCGCGACCGCGCCGGCCATCATGGCCCCCCCCGTCCACGGCATTCGTTTCATCAGCCCGCCGAGCTTCTCGATGTTGCGTTCACCCGTGCCGTGAAGCACGCAGCCGGCGGCGAGGAACATTAGGCTCTTCATGATCGCGTGATTCCAGACGTGCAAGAGTCCCGCCGAAATCGCCATGACCGCCGGCTCGGGCGCCCCCTTGGCCATGGCCCAGAGCCCCAATCCCAGGGCCAGCGCGATCAGGCCCATGTTCTCGATGCTCGAGTAGGCCAAAACCCGTTTCGCGTCTCGCTGATGGAGGGCCAGCGCCACCGCGAACAAGGCGCTCAGTAAACCCAGCGTTGCCAGGGTCGGGCCCCACCAAGGGGCGGGTCGACCCAGAAAGCCGACGACGCGCAGAAGACCATACAGCCCCAGCTTGATCATCACGCCCGACATCAGGGCCGACACATGCGACGGAGCGGCGGGATGGGCCTCCGGCAGCCACGCGTGGAGCGGGACCAAGCCCGCCTTCGCGCCAAAGCCCACGAGCGCCAGCCCGAAAATCACACCCGACCACACGGGTCCCCGAGCGGGCAACCGCGCGAAATCGTCGAAATCGAGCCCTCCGGCCCGGCCGCCGATCAGCATGAACATCGCGAACAGAAACGCCGCCCCCAGGTGGCTGGCCACGAGATAGATCCATCCGGCCCGACGGGGTTCGGCGTTTTCGTCCTCGAACGCCACCAGGAAAAAGGTCGACAGCGACATGATCTCCCACGCCGTCATGAACACGATGGCGGTCCGCGCGATCACGACCATTATCATTCCGGCGACGAACAGGTTAAACGGCAACCATGCCGCGACGAGCGATTTCCGGCCACGAAAGGAGTACAGATAACAGCCGCCATACACGGCCGCCAGCGGCGAGACGACCAGGATCGGCAGCAAGAAGACCGCGCTCAAGGGATCCAGACCGACATGGAACTCGCCGTGAAACGAGTCCCAGGCGAGCCGGACCGACGCCGGCCTGGCACCCCCCAACACACGAGCCACCGGGGCAAGCGCCCCCAGGCAAAGGACGACCGTGACGGCCACGCCGACCACGGTGGCCGAGATCGAGCGCGGGTCACTCCCGGAAATCCGAATGTTACGATAAACCATGTTCACGTCTTTGTGCATGGCTTATTTTCCCGCCGGCGCGGTCGACGCCGCCAGGCCGGCCTCGACCCGACTGGCCTCGCGAAGGATCTGGTCGCGCCCCGCGTGGCCGAGGACAGCGCCCTTGAACATCGGGTCGTGCAGGGCGAACGACAGTCGCGACAGCATCCGAAGGTGTCCGCGAACGGTGGGGCAAATCAGGGAAAAAAGGACGTGGACGGGTTTGCCGTCGAGTGCGCCAAAATCGACCGGGTGCTCGAGATAGCAGAGGGTGACTATCGGGCGATCGACATGGAGCACGATGGGATTGCGGACGTGCGGCACCGCGATTCCATCGCCAATGGCCGTCGTGGCCGACGCCTCGCGGGCCAGGAATAGCCGCGTTAGGAGTTCGCGGTCGACTTCCTGGGGCAAGGGCAAGACCTCGACCAGGGCTCGCAGCGAGCGGTCCTTGTTGGTGCCTTCCAAGTTGTCGTGAATTCCGCCGGCCGCCAGGGCGTCCACCAGGCTGGGACCAGGCTCGTCCTCGGCCTCGAGTTTGTCGAAGACGTCGACCGAGAATTTGATCCGATTGACCGTCGCCCACTCCAGGAGTTCGAAGCGATTAAACCGAGGTTGGCCGTTGACGCGGCGCGCGGGGAGGCCGCGGTGGTTGATCCAGCGCGTTACCGTCGACTCGGATACGTTGAAGAATCGGCTCACATCGCGGGCTGTCAGTTGCATGGTTCCTCCACCGGTCTCGAGGACGAACCTTGCCCGCGCCCCCGCGATGGCTTTTCGACGGTTGGCTGGACCTGCTCATCCAAGACCGACGAGATCCCGCGCCGGGCTCCGGATCGGGCTAGTTGCGCTTCCGCCCGGCCGATCGAGCTCACGATCGTCTCACGCGATTCCTGAGCCAGAACCGCCCGCCGCGCGTCGGAATCGCGCAAGACAAACGAGAGCTTCGCCATCAGGTGCAAATGAGCGCGCGTGGTCGGGCTGATGATCGTGAACAGCGTGTTGACGGGCTGGCCGTCCAGGGCACCATAGTCGATTGAGCGCTCCAGGAAGCAAAGCGCCAGCAGCGGCTTACGGACGTGCAGCACGACCGGATTGCGCACGTGGGGGATCGCGATCCCGTCCCCGACCCCCGTCGAGGCGATCGCCTCACGAGCCAGCAGGACCCTGAGCAAAAACCCCCGGTCGACCTCTTCCGGCAGGCGCAAGAGCCCCACGATTTCGCGCAAGGCCCCCTCCTTGTCTCCCCCCGAGACCCGATAGTAGACCCCCCCCGCCTCAATCGCCTCCAGAAGCGAGGGAACCGGCTGATCCACGGCCTCGGGCTCGAGAAAGATCTCACTCGAGACGTTCAGTCGCCGAGAGGTCGCCCATTCCAGAACCTCCGCCCGGTTGAATCGATATTGGTCCTGCACTCGATACGCAGGAATCACCTGCTGCTTGATCCAGCGATAGATTGTCTTCTCGGAGACCTTGAGCAAGCCGGCGGTGTCGCGCACCGAAAGATTCATGGAGATTGCCCAGTCCTGGCACCGAGGACCCTGATTCCCTTAAGGGGCCGCGCGGCCCCTTAGCTTTTTCGAGCGCCCGCGACGGCCGCCTCGTGCTCCTCGAGCGCCTTCGCCAGGATTCCCACGACCACGGCGTTGAGTGACTTTTTCTCCTCGATCGCCATGCTCGCCAGCCGCTCGTGAACCGGGGGAGGCATCCGAATCTGGAAATGAACCACGGTCTCGGGCATCGATCGACTCCTTGTGGAATTTCTAACGGAAGCAAGAAACCCACGCGAGAACGCCGGAAGACATCCTTGACGTGGATAGACATCCTTGGACAATAATAATTCGCTCCGCCAAAATGTCAAATGGGATTCATTGTTGTCTTGTGATGGGAGCTCGAGTCTCATTGCCCTTGCGAGACGCCCACCGACGTTTCGCCGCCAGGGGAATCGCGCCATGGCAATCGAGAACTCGGCCGTCGACTTGAAGCCGTGAAATGGATTGGCGGCGGCAAAGTGCCAGGAATCATCGACGCCCGTGGGCTTTCGGGATCCGCTCTTGACTGGCGTGCTCGAGGGGGATGCCTCTCATCTGTCAGCGCGGGGGCCGATGGTTTGCTTTGATTCGATGCATGTCCACCGGGCGCTCGCGGCAAGTCCGGACGAGGCCAGGGCCGTCTCTCCGCACCTGGAGGCTGGGGTCCGCGTGATTGATCACACGACCTCCACGAATCTCAGCCATTTCGCCGAGGAATTCGAACGTGGCGGTCGGGGTCGATTCGAGATCCGTGGGCTTGAGCGGATGCGAATGGGCTCCGAGCACCCGGCCTGCCTTCGCATCGGCAGGGGGGTTGGTTCCCTGGTCGTGCCCGAGGGCTCGAAGACCGTCCCCGCGGCCGAATGGATTGCCCGGGTAAATCCGGGCGCGCTGGAAGATGACCGTCCCGCCGAGGAAATCGACGCCTGACGTCCGGGCCCAGGTCCGGGCGCTCGAGGACAAACCGTGGTTTCTCGGTTGTCGTTCCGACTCCGCCCCCGTATGATCCTCATGGAAGCTCGTGGCGGGCGGGACGATCGCCGGGGCGTCGCCAGTGGTTCAGCGCGCGGTCTCGGCCGGGTGATGGACGAGTGGCGGGGCATGCCCTGGAGGAAAGTCCGGACTCCACAAGGCGCGATGGTGGGTAACCCCCACCGTTTGGGCTCTTAGGGCCCGAATAGGGACAGTGCCACAGAAAAGAAACCGCCACGATCGCGGCCTTGGCCGCGGTCGGGGTAAGGGTGAAACGGCGAGGTAAGAGCTCACCAGCAGGCCGGGCGACCGGTCTGGCTCGGCAAACCCCATCGGGAGCAAGACCAAATAAGGAAGCAGCGATCGATCACGCGACGAATGGCCTGGCGGATCCTTGATCCATCGAGCCCCAATCGCCGATCCTTCGCACGGATCCGCCTGATCCGTCACGACTTCCGGGTAGGTCGCTCGAGGCGCTGGGCAACCAGCGTCCCAGATAAATGATCGTCCGAGGACCAGGCCAGGCATCATCGCTGGGCCCGAGCCTCGACAGAATCCGGCTTACACGACCCGCCACGAGCCTCTTCCATCATCAGCGGTGCCGCGACGGGCCGCCCGAGGCGCGGGGATCGCCCTCAGTATGCGCTCCCGGCGACCAGCCGAACGCTGGCGTAGGCGCTAAATTCCGCGGATCGGATGATCCCCTTGACGTCGAGGGCTTGTTCCTTGAATTCATGAAACGGGATCTCGTCGATGTCGGTGTCGCCGAGGATCTTGATGATCTCCTGATAGATCCTGGGGCTGTATTCCTTGATCTCCGCCGGCACGGCGACCGACTCGATCACGAGTTCCTCGCTGACGGCCCGGAGCACGTCGAGCAAGCGGGGAATGCCCGGGGTGAGGGTCAGGTCGATCACATGCCCGTCGCTTGGCAAGGGATAAGCCGCGTCCACGATCAGGAGCTCATCGGATTGACCGAGCTCGGCCAGCAATGAGCAGATCGCGGGGTTGAGAATGCCGCCTTTTTTCATGTCGGATGGATCCTTCGCGAGCCGGGCGTTCATCGACCGGCCGCCCTGTGAGCCCGAGTCGAGCGGGGTCGTCCTGGAAGTCGGCCTGGGGAGCTTCACGACGACGCCCGGAAATCGGGGTCGTTGATGCCTCGGCGACTTCGATTATAACCATAATAACGGACACGCTCCACCCGGTGCTTGTTCGTCGGATGGATGCCGGCGCGAGTACGACGGGGAGTCGGGGCGTGGCGAAGGGCATGGCGGGGCTTGGTTTCGGGAGAATTGATGACACGACGAGACAGCCGCTTGGTGGCGAGAGCCATCGCGCGGGGGGTGTTCCTGGCGGCGGGGATCTCCGCGGTGGCCGCGGCGGCGCTCGTCACCAGGCGTGGCTGGTGGTTCGAGGGCTCGCGGGCGCGACCGCCGCGGAGGCCGACGGCGGCGGCGACCCTCGAGGTCAAGCCCCGGCCGATGGCCTCGGTCGGCATTGACCCTGGCGCGATCCGACGGCTCGTCGCCGGCCCCCACGAGCTCGACGATCGCCGTCTGAGCCCGCTCCTGCGGGCGGCCGCCTCGTGG
>JAKBAP010000148.1 GCA_021808995.1 Planctomycetota bacterium
CAATCAGGTCAAGAATCTCAAGAAGCCCGTGATCAAGGGAGGGGCCGTCGACGGCATCGTCGTGGGTCCCGAACAGGTCGAGGACATCACCAAGCTCCCCAGCCGCGAGGTCCTGATCGGCCAGGTGCTTGGCCTGGTCCTCTCGCCGGCGCAACGAGCACTCTCGATGCTTTCATCCCCCCCGTCCACCCTGATCGGCCAGCTCGAGGCCCTGATCAAACGGTCCGAGGAACAAGTCCCCGAGCCAGCCGGAGAGGAGGCCGCCCCATCCTCTTGAATTCCGGCCTGATCCTTCACCGAGATCCCCAGCGCCCCATGCCGGCCCCCCCGATCGATCGCGGGGGGGGGTCGCCGATCACCAGGGCCGATATCGCGCGCGTTCGAACTCTTTTCGCCTACTGAACCGTTCACGAGAAAGGAACGTATCGTCATGTCCACGACTGAAACAGCCTTTGACGCCGGCATCAAGACGCTCGGCGATTCGCTGGTCAACATGAAGGTCCTTGAGGTCCTCCAGTTGACCAAGTATCTGAAGGAAGCCTATGGGCTTGAGGCCGCCGCCGCCGCCGCCGCCCCGGCCGCCGCCATGGCCGCCCCGGCCGCCGAGGCCGCCGCCCCCAAGACCGAGTTCGACGTCGTCCTGGAAGCCATCGGGCCAAACAAGGTCCAGGTCATCAAGGTCGTCCGCTCGGCGACCACCCTGGGACTCAAGGAAGCCAAGGACCTGGTCGAGGCCGCCCCCAAGGACGTCAAGACCGGGATCTCCAAGGACGACGCCGAGAAGCTCAAGAAAGAGCTCGAGGAAGCCGGCGCCACCGCCAAGATCAAGTAACCCACTCCTCCTCGACGGAGCGCCCCACGAGATCCCCTCGTGGGGTGCCCGGCCGATGCCAGGAGCCACTTGCCGCCACCCTCGAGTCCGCCCCCGGCGGGCCCGGGCGGTTCCTCGCCGCGGGACGCGAGGAACAGGCCGATCCGTTCCTCAATAGGCCGAGTTTCTCGCCCCGCGACGATCCCTCGGGATCGGTCGCCCGCGAATCGGCCGCGGACTGGGATTTCCACCACGCCAGCCCGCATTCCCCTGGCCTTGCTTAGGAGCGTGAATCCATGCCCTCTCCGACGACCGTCCGGCGCATTCTACCAGGCAAGCGACGCAACTTCGGTCGGATCTCCGACGATTTCGAGGTTCCGGATCTCACCAAGATCCAAACCCTGAGTTATGAACGGTTCCTTCAGGCCGATCTCGCGGCCAAGGACCGTCTCGATTCCGGGCTGCAAGGTGTCTTCAGCGAGATTTTCCCGATCGAGAGCTACGACAAGACGCTCAAGCTTGAGTTTCTTCATTACGATCTGGGCAAGCCCCGCTACGACCCCGATGAATGCCGGCAATTGCGCCTGACCTTCGGTCGCCCGCTCCACGTCTGGCTCCGCCTGAACAAGGGGGAGACCACGATCGACGAGTCCGTCTATCTCGGCGACATGCCGATCATGATTGGCGGCGGCGAGTTCATCATCAACGGGGCCGAGCGCGTCGTCGTGAGCCAGTTGCACCGCTCGCCGGGGGTCGATTTCGTCGTCGAGGTCGAATCCAGCGACAAGAAACTCCACGCCTGCCGCGTCATTCCCGAACGGGGAAGCTGGATCGAGCTCCAGGTCACGAAGAAAGACACACTCGGCGTACGGATCGATCAATCGGGCAAGTTTTCCTCGATGACCCTGCTGCGGGCGATGAGCCCCCAGTATTCCAGTGACGAGGGGATCCTGCAGGCGTTTTACGATACCGAGGAAATCGACTCGGCCGACCCCCAGGCGGCCTCCAAGCTCGAGGGGCGAATCGCCTGCGGCGACATCGTCGACCCCACCACCGGCGAGCTCCTGATCGAAAGCGGCACCACCATCTCGAAAGCCTCCGCCGACATCCTGGCGGACGCCGGCAACCTGGGCTTGATCCGCGTCCTTACCGACTCCCGCGACCCCCTGATCCTGCAATCACTCCAGGAAGACCCGACCACCGACCACCAAAGCGCCCTCCTGAGGATCTATCAGCGGCTACGCCCGGGCAACCCCCCCCAGCTCGAGAAGGCACGCGAGCTCTTCCACGAGAAATTCTTCGATACCAACCGCTACCGGCTCGGCAAGGTCGGCCGGTTCCGGATCAACCGCAAGTTCAATCAGGACATCCCCGAGGATCGGATGACCCTCGATCCCGAGGACTACGTCAACGCCATCCGGTACATCCTCAACCTGCGGAAAAACAAAGGGCACGTCGACGATATCGACCACCTCGGCAACCGCCGCCTGCGAACCATCGACGAGCTCGCCTCGGACGAGCTGCGCAAGGGATTTCTCAAACTCCGCCGCACCGTCCAGGAGCGGATGAGCCTCAAGGAAGCCGACGAACTCTCCCCCCGCACCCTGATCAACCCCAAGAGCATCAGCGCGGCCATCGAGTATTTCTTTGGTCGCGGCGAACTCTCTCAGGTCGTCGACCAGACCAACCCCCTCGCCCAGCTCACCCACGAGCGCAGACTGTCGGCCCTGGGCCCTGGCGGTCTCAATCGAAAGCGAGCCGGCTTCGAGGTCCGCGACGTCCATATCTCGCACTACGGCCGCATCTGCCCCATCGAAACCCCCGAGGGGACGAACATCGGGCTCATCAGCTCGCTGGGCATCTACGGCGGAGTCGACGAATACGGCTTCCTGGTCACCCCGTATCGCAAGATCAAGGGGGGCAAGGCGACCGACTCGGTGACCTGGATGCGAGCCGACGAGGAGAGCGAGGCCTACCTCGCCCCCGCCGACAGCCCCTTTGACGAGCATGGCAAGCTCAAGGGACCGTCGATCATCGCCCGCTTCCAGACCGATTTCGTCGCGGCGACCGTCGATCAGATCCAGTACATGGACATCTCTCCCAAGCAAATGGTCGGGGTCTCGGCCGGGCTGATCCCGTTCCTCGAGCACGACGACGCCAACCGGGCCCTCATGGGCTCGAACATGCAGCGCCAGGCCGTCCCCTTGCTCGTCCCCGAGCCCCCGATCGTCGCCACCGGGCTGGAACGGGCCGTCGCCCTCAATTCGGGAATGGTGGTCAAGGCCCTCGAGGATGGAGTCGTCACCTACGTCGATTCCAACCGTATTATCCTTGATCATAATCATATTTATAAACTGCGCAAATACGTCGGCCTCAACGAGCGCACTTGCCTGAACCAGAAACCCACCGTCCAGGCCGGCCAGCACGTCAAGAAAGGCGATCTGCTCGCGGATGGCGCCTCCACCTATAAGGGAGAGCTGGCCCTGGGTCGGAACGTGCTCGTCGCGTTCATGGCCTGGGATGGGTATAACTTCGAGGACGCGATCATCATCAGCGAAAAGCTGGTGCGCGAGGACGTCTACACCTCGATCCACATCGAGGAGTTCGAGATCGAGATCCGGGAGACCAAGCTGGGGCGCGAGGAGTTCACTCGCGACATCCCCAACGTTTCCGAGAAAGCCCTGCGGAATCTCGACGACAATGGCGTGGTCCGGATTGGCACCTACGTGAAGCCGGGCGACATTCTGGTCGGCAAGGTCGCACCCAAGAGCAAGAGCGAGCTCACCCCCGAGGAAAAGCTGCTCCACGCGATCTTCGGCCGGGCCGGCGAGGACGTGAAGAACGACTCGCTCGAGGTCCCTTCCGGGGTCGAGGGGATCGTGATCAACACCCAGAGGTTCTCGCGCAGGATGAGCCTGAGCGAGGACGAGCGGAAGATTTTCGAGAAGGAATACAAGGACACCGAGACGGCCGAGAACACGCGGATCGCCGACGAATACCGGCAGATGATCAAGACCCTCGAGGAGGTGATCGGCGGTCCCGTGATCGATCCCGCCACGGCCAAGCCCTTGGGCCGGGGCAAGGACCCCAAGGACCTCGCCGACGAGAGCGAGAAGTTCAAGTTTGAAGCGCTCGACCTGCGCGATCCCGAGATCACGGCCGGCGCTCAGGAAGTCGTGCGGCAATACACGCCGCGAATCGAGGCGCTCCGGGACGAGAAGGAACGGCGAATCAACAGCCTGAAGCGGGGTGACGAACTCCCCTCGGGCGTGCTCCAGATGGTCAAGATCTACATCGCGACCAAGCGGGTCATTTCCGTGGGCGACAAGATGGCCGGCCGTCACGGGAACAAGGGGGTTATCGCCAAGATCCTCCCCGAGGAGGACATGCCGTTCCTGGCCGACGGGACCGGGGTCGAGATCCTGCTCAACCCGCTCGGCGTCCCGAGCCGCATGAACGTGGGTCAGATCCTCGAGACTCACCTGGGCTGGGCCGCCGCCAAGCTGGGTTTCCAGGCGGTCTGTCCCGTCTTCGACGGCGCCAGCGAGGAGACGATCCGCCAGTGCCTGATCGACGCCGGCCTTCCCGAGAACGGCAAGGCGGTCCTGTACGACGGCCGTACCGGCGACAAGTTCGACCAGCGGACCACGGTCGGATACATCTATATGCTCAAGCTCCACCACCTGGTCGACGACAAGATCCACGCCCGAGCGACGGGCCCCTACTCGCTCATCACCCAGCAGCCCTTGGGGGGCAAGGCCCGGTTCGGCGGTCAGCGGTTCGGGGAAATGGAAGTCTGGGCGCTCGAGGCCTACGGGGCGGCCTTCATTCTCCAGGAACTGCTCACCGTCAAGTCCGACGATGTCGAGGGCCGGACCAAGATCTACGAGAGCATGGTCAAGGGGGAAAACACGCTCGAGGCCGGCACGCCGGCGAGCTTCGACGTGCTCACCAACGAAATCCGAGGCCTGGGCCTCAACATGCAGCTCGAGAAAAAGCGACTTTGACCGACCACCGTCGCCCGACCCTTCCCCCCCGGCGAGGGGATCGGGGGGCGGCCGATCCCGGGCCGAGCTTCCTCCGCGGCGATCCCGCGACTTCGCGGGACCCGTCGTCGCCCCTTTGTCAAGAAGATTTATCTTGGATTTGGTTCGAGGATTGCGTATCATGAAAATCGAAGGCATGTTCTTGAGCTCGATCCCGCTCACGATTCCCCGCCCGGCGGGGGACCGCCCCTGGGAGACGAACGCGATTTTATTCCATGATTCCGGTCAGGGAGGGCGGGGTTTTGAGCCCAAGGGATCGGGTTCGAAGCGATCGACCGCGACGGTCCTTGGGTCGTGATCCAAGGGATCGTTTCGCGGCTTTTTTTGTTGACCAACGAGCCGATTGTCCTCAACCGAGTCGGCGACTTGCTGGATTTGTTCCTGGGCCCGCGTTGACGGGCGCGAGCGACATTGAGCGTCGTTCGCGCCGTTTTTGTGAAAGTCGGGACGGTTGCTCGGGCGACTGACCGGCCGCGGCGTTCACCTGCCTACCACCCCGCTTGGGCACGGCTGATTCGTGTCGAGGAGTGTGTCTCGTGAGCATGGGCGAAAGTGCCTACGATCGCATCAATGATTATGGCGCGGTCAAGATCGGGCTGGCCAGCCCGTATGACATCCGAAGTTGGTCCTTCGGCGAAATTCGCAAGCCGGAGACGATTAACTATCGGACGTATCGGCCCGAGAAGGACGGCCTGTTTTGCGAGCGGATCTTCGGCCCCGAGAAAGACTGGGAATGCGCCTGCGGCAAATACCGCGGCATGAAGTACAAGGGGATGATCTGCGATCGCTGCGGTGTCAAGGTCACGCATTCGCGGGTCCGGCGCAAGCGAATGGGCCACATCGAGCTCGCCGCCCCCGTCGTCCATATCTGGTTTTTCAAGGCCATGCCCAGCCGGCTGGGCACCCTGCTCGACATGAAGACCAACCATCTCGAGCGGATCATCTACTTCCAGGACTACGTTGTCATCGAGCCTGGCGGCGCTCCCCTCAAGGAACGCCAGCTCCTGACCGAGGAAGAATTCCGCAAGGCCAAGGAACAGTCCAAGGCCGCCGGCCACGGCGAGGAATTCCAGGCCGACATGGGGGCCGAGGCCATTCGCAAGCTGCTCATGCGGCTGGACCTGGTCGCGCTCTCCAAGCAGCTCCGTCAGGAGCTTGGCGAAACCTCGAGCCGCCAGCGCGTCAAGGACCTGACCAAGCGACTCAAGGTCGTCGAGGCCCTGCGCGATAGCGACAATCGCCCCGAGTGGATGGTCCTGGAATGCATCCCCGTCATCCCGCCCGATCTCAGGCCGCTGGTCTTGCTCGACTCCGGCAACTTCGCCACCAGCGATCTGAACGACCTGTACCGCCGGATCATCAACCGCAACAACCGGCTCAAGAAACTCGTCGATCTGAACGCGCCCGAGGTCATCATTCGCAATGAAAAGCGGATGCTCCAACAGGCGGTCGACGCCCTTTTCGACAATAACCGCTGCAAGCGCCCCGTGCTGGGGAGCTCCAACCGCCCGCTCAAGTCGCTCACCGACATGATCAAGGGCAAGCAGGGTCGATTCCGGGAAAACCTGCTCGGCAAGCGGGTCGACTATTCCGCTCGCTCCGTGATCGTGGTCGGGCCCGATCTCAAGCTCCACCAGTGCGGGCTTCCCAAGAAGATCGCCCTCGAGCTGTTCCAGCCGTTCATCATCCGGCGGCTCAAGGAGCTGGCTCACGCCGACACGATCAAGTCGGCCAAGAAGATGCTCGAACGGCGTAGCGACGAGGTCTGGGACATCCTTGAGGAGGTGATTCGCAATCACCCGGTCTTGCTCAATCGCGCTCCCACCCTGCACCGAATGGGTATCCAGGCGTTCGAGCCCGTCCTGGTCGAGGGGAACGCGATCCGGATCCATCCCCTGGTCTGCAAGGGCTTCAACGCCGACTTCGACGGCGACCAGATGGCGGTCCATTTGCCGCTGTCGATCGAGGCCCAGGTCGAGGCCATGACGCTGATGATGTCGACCAATAACATCTTCAGCCCCGCCAACGGCAACCCCATCATCAGCCCGACCCAGGACATCGTCATGGGTGCCTATTACCTCACGGTCAGCCGCGAGGGGGGCAATGGCGAGGGGATGATCTTCGCCACGCCCAACGAGGTCTTCATGGCGCAGAGCCAGGGCAAGGTCGGGCTGCACTCGATGATCAAGCTCCGCCTTCCCGGGCATCGCAAGCTCAAGGGGGACGGCGAAAAGGAATACACCCCGGGCATGGTCGTCAAGACGACCGTTGGTCGTGTCGTCTTCAACGACATCCTGCACTCCAAGATGCCCTATTACAATCTGACGCTCGGTCAGAAGCAGCTCCAGGGCATCATCGCCGACTGCTATCAGATTCTCGGCCGTCGCGACACCATCTCGCTCCTCGACCGCATGAAGGACCTGGGCTTTCGCGAGTCGACCCGGTCCGGTCTCTCATTCGCGACCGACGACCTCAAGACCCCCCCCTCGAAAGACGCGATCATCGCCGAGGCCGAAAAGGAAGTCGCCAAGCAGAATCGCTTCTACCAGCGGGGAATCATCACCGACCAGGAGCGCTATAACAAGGTCTTGGACGCCTGGACCCACGCTCGCGAGCGGATCACGGCGGAAATGATGGAGGCCCTTCGCAACGACATCCGCGACAACAATACCTACATGAACCCGATTTTCCTGATGGCGGAATCGGGTGCTCGTGGCGGCGTCGAGCAGATCCGCCAGCTCGCCGGCATGCGGGGGCTGATGGCCAAGCCGTCGGGCAAGATCATCGAGACCCCCATCAAGGCCAACTTTCGCGAGGGGCTGTCGGTGCTGGAGTATTTCAGCTCCACCCACGGGGCGCGAAAGGGACTCGCCGACACCGCCCTCAAGACGGCCGATAGCGGGTATTTGACCCGAAAACTCGCCGACGTCGCTCAGAACGTCGTGATCACCATGGAGGATTGCGGAACCTCGCAGGGGATCACCAAGGGGGTCATTTACAAGGGGGAAAAGGTCGAGGTCAGCCTGGTGCAGTCGATCCGCGGGCGGGTCAGCCGGGTGAACATCACCAATCCCCTGACCGACGAGGTGGTGGTTCGCGAAAACGAGATGATCACCCTGGCCGCCGCTCGCAAGCTCGAGGACATGCAGATCGAGAAGATCCAGGTCCGCAGCCCCATGACGTGCGAGGCCTCGCTGGGCGTCTGCCGATCGTGCTATGGCATGGATCTCGCCACGGGACGGCTGGTCGAGGCTGGGATGGCGGTCGGGATCATCGGCGCTCAGTCGATTGGCGAGCCGGGAACCCAGCTCACCATGCGAACGTTCCACATCGGTGGCGTCGCGACCCGCGGCGTCGAGGAAAAGGACGTCAAGTGCAAGCGCGAGGGGAAGGTCAAGTTCGTCGGGCTCAACATCGTGATCAACGACGAGGGCAAGAAAATCGCCCTTTCGCGTAACGGCGAAATCCAGATCCTCGACCCCAAGGGGCGCGAGCTCGAGAAATACGACGTCCCGGACGGCGCCACCATGATCGTCGAGGACGGTCAGATGGTCCCGCGTTCCCAAATGCTCTGCGAGTGGGACCCCCACAACATCCCGATCCTCTCGGAAATGGGGGGTAAGATCCGGTTCGAGGACATCGTCGACGGCGAGACGATGAAGGTCGAGATGGATCCCTCGGGGCACGTTCGCCGCACGATCGTCGAGCACAAGGGGGATCTCCACCCTCAGATCGTCATCATGGACGCCGACGGGAAGACGCTTGATTATAAGTACATCCCCGAACGGGCCAGCATCGAGGTCAACGACGGCCAGATGATCTCGGCCGGCATGCTGCTCGCCAAGACCCCTCGCGAAGTCGGTGGAACCCAGGACATCACCGGCGGTTTGCCCCGGGTGACCGAACTCTTCGAGGCCAGGCGCCCCAAGGAGCCCGCGGTGATCGCCGAAATCGACGGCCGGGTCGAGATCCTCGACGAAAAACGGAGGGGCAAGCGGACGATCATTGTTCGCAACGAAAGCGGAATCGAGCGCGAGCACCTGGTCCCGCATGGCAAGTACCTGCGGGTCCACGGCGGCGACCGCGTTCGGGCCGGCGATCCCTTGGTCGAGGGGCCGCTCGTCCCTCACGACATCCTCCGAATCTCGGGCGAGGAGGCGGTTCAGCGCTATCTTCTCCGCGAGATTCAGAATGTCTATCGTTCGCAGCGCGTCGAGATCGACGACAAGCATCTCGAGATCATCATCGCCCAGATGCTCCGCAAGGTGCGGGTCGAGAGCGTGGGCGACACGGGCCTTCTGCCTGGCTCGGTCATCGACAAGTTCGAATTCCGCAGGGTCAACCAGGATCTCATGAGCTGCGTGAAGATCAAGGACCCTGGCGAGACCGAATTCCGCCAGGGAGACATCGTCCCCCGCGATCATTACGAGCAAGAAAACATCCGCGCGGAAGCGAGCGGGATGAAGAAGGCCGAGTTCATCCGGCCCAAGCCGGCCGCGGCCAGCACCCAGCTTCTTGGCATCACCAAGGCGGCCGTCCAGAGCGAGAGCTTCATCTCGGCGGCCAGCTTCCAGGAGACCACCAAGGTCCTCACCGAGGCGGCCCTGGCCGGCAAGGTCGACTACCTGGTCGGCCTCAAGGAGAACGTGATTCTGGGTCACCTGGTGCCGGCCGGCACCGGCTTCAAGTCGCATCTTGACGCCGAGGTCCGGATCCGGCCCGAGGCCCTCGAGGCCCTGGCCGACAAGGGACCGGCCTACTCTCGCTATCGCGACGAGACGCCTGTCATCTCAAGCAAGGACTGAGCCAATCACCGGCGGCCCCTCCCTCCAGGGGCCGTCGGACGCTCTTCCAAATCCCCGGCGGACTGGTCGTCCGGGGATTTTCAGCGCGCGGGGGCTGATGCGTCGTTAACTTTTCGAGGCTTGATCACGTACCAGTGGGTTCCGTGCGTGGTCGGCACGTCAAAGGTCATGCCGTCCCCCTCCCTCTTGAGCGGAACCCGATCCAGGACGTGGCGATCTGGCGCGAGGGCCATCAGTTCAAGATCGTCGACGGTCGATTTGAGCGTGATTCGGCAATGGACGGGCTCCGAGACGAACGGAGTGCGATTGGCCGCGCTCGGGACCGCGCGGGCGGCCGCGGTGACCAGGATGAACCGGGACCGCGCGAGCGGCTGGTCGTCGATGCTGCTCAGGGCCACGACGGCCTTCTTGGTCTTGGCGGTGAATGAGACGTCGCGGGTGGGGAGAGTCTCGCCCCCAATCCATCCGCTGACGGCCTGCGTCTTGGGTGTGTCGATCGTCTGGATCCCCTTGACCCAATCCCGGGTAAGCTCGCCGGTGTCGGATTGGACGAAGTTTTGTCCTTCGGGGATAAAGTCCTGGTTAGGGTCGGTGATGACAATGGTGTCGCCGCTCGGCTGGCTAGGCTTGAGCCAGGAGAGTTCTGGAGTCGGGGGCATTCCAATGGTGAGCTTGCTCAGCTCGGTGAGCGAGCGAATCGCGGCCGAGGTCTTGGGCGTCAGCTCACGGCCGAACAGGGTCTTCGAGTCTGGCATGAGGCAATAGGTCTTCTTGGCCGGCGCGACATCCCCGCGACGATACAGGAGCGCGGCCGCCGGCATCATGGCCGTGAGCGCGGGATCGTAGTAGGTGGACCATATGTCCAAACCGGGATTCCGGCCAAAGGTCCCCTGGGAATACGCGAAGAGCATCGGCGCGTCCCATCCTTGAAGCGCGGCCACGCTCGCGAGGTACAGTGGACTCGTGAATCGATCCGGGGCTGGATATTCCACGTTCCACTCGGTGATCGACAGTGGTTTGCCGTAGACCTGCCCCATGGCGATCCACGACAGGAAATTACCCTGAAAATGGGGGTTCCGGGACAGTTCCTCGGGGACTCCATAGCTGTGGATGTCGATCCAATCGCCGTCGGTGAGCGAGGGGAGGCAATAAAGGGGCTCCTCGCCCCAAAAGTTGGTGGTCGCCACCGGCGATTTCAGGCCATGCTCGCGAAGATCGGAGGTCATCTGGGCATTGAATTCGTGCTCGGCCTCGGCGAGATAGAGCTTGGACGGGCCGGGCAGCCACGTCTTGTAAACCTCCGCCGGGTTCAATCCATGGGCTTTGGCAAAGGCCTGATATCCCCGACTCCAGCGCGCGTTATGCGTCGTGAATTTGTAA
>JAKBAP010000149.1 GCA_021808995.1 Planctomycetota bacterium
TTTTTTTTTTTTTTTTTTTTTTTTGTTTTTTTTGTGGTTGGGGGTGGGTGTGGGGGTGTGTGTGGGGGTGGGGGTGGGGGGGGGGGGGTGGGGGTGCGATTAGGGATTGTACGTATATTACATGGACGCCTCGGTTCCAACCGGCGCTCTATAGAGGCTTTGGGGATTCCGGTAGACCCAGAGCGGGTCGCCTGAAAAAAATCACGGCGCGCCGTACCCTTTTGCGATTCTACTGATAGAGGGCTTGAGTCAATCATCATTCACGCCTCGCGATCGATCTCGCGGCGGGGCAAAGCGCTCGGGGCGAACCAGGCTCATGCGAACGCGAACTTTCGTTTCCCTCATCGTCCTGGCCCTCTCGGGGGGTTGCACGCCGCGCGGCGACACACAACCTGGCGAGCGGTTCGACGCCGGGGCTCTATTCGCACGTTATACACCAAGGCTGACACACGTTTTCAAGGTGCGGAACACCCTCGACCGTCCGGTGAGGATCCTCGGCGAGCAACATTCCTGTTCCTGCACCAAGGTCAATCTCGCAAAGGTCGAGCTCCAGCCGGGCGAGGCCACAAATCTGGAAATGAGCGTCGACATCATCGACGGTTACTCCAAATCCTCGCTTCAGTGTCAGGTTCAGACCGACCATCCCAAATTCAAGGAATGGACCTACCAACTGGCTTTCGCGACTTATCCCCGGGCCACGGTCGCGCCCAACCGCGTCTTGCTTCGCGAAGCGGTCGAAAGCCAATCGGACGAGAAATCCTCGACTCGACCGGCTGAAATCGCTGGCGAAACATGGCTTGAAACGTTCGCCCCGGCGGGACGCGATTTACCCGCCCCCGATACGCTCGAGTCACCGGATGGACTCTTGATCAACCTCGATCGAAATCCCGTTCGCGACGTCTTACCTGACGCCGTTCAGAGGGCGCGGTATCATTTGCGGATCAGCGTCCCCGCTCGAGCTTCCATCAGTGCATCGGGCGGCCAGAGCCGCGCCTTCAAGGTACGCCTGTCACAGGGTGCGATCGCTGGGGCCACCGTCGTCTGGACCAATCACACGGGTGTTGAATGTCATCCGTCGCGGGTTCATTTCGGCTATTTATCGTCGGCTTCCCCTCCCAAATCGACCAGGCTCGTCGTACGATCCGACGACGGCTCGCCGTTTCGCGTGCTGGGATTCGAATCGACTGACCCCATGGTGGCGCTCGCGGGCACGTTTCCGAACAAGCCCGCGGCCGAGCATTGGCTCGAGCTCTCGCTGCGGCCGAAGTCAGAGACGTCCACGAGCGTCCGCTCGGGGTCCGTGCGTCTCAAGACCGACCGTAAGCCGGTCTCGAGCATCGAGGTTCCGTGGTCCGTTTTCTTCTCTGGCAAGGTTCTCGAGGGTCGAGCCATCGACCGATCTCAAGACCATCACTCTGACTGAGGAGGTGCACAATGACGCTTCGTGGAAATGATCTGCTCCTGACCGTCCTGGGACTCCTCGCAATCGGTCTCGCGGGTGCCGAGGCGGGCGCGCAGAACCCGCCCCCGACAAACCTCGCCTGCGGTTCTTACAATGCGAGCGGCTGCGTCACCTTTCTGTGCGTCGCCGTGACACCCGGTACATGCGCCAACGGGCTTTCGTACAACAGGGTTGACCAGCTCCCGGTCGCGGTGGGAAGTTGCAGCATCTTGAGCTACGGCAGCAACTGCGTGATGCAAAATGTAACGAATTGCGATTATAGGCGGTACAACGCGCCGCCGGGCAACATCAACTGTCTTGACATTCAGCCGGTCTGCACCGATAGCACAAAGAAGAACGGATGCTAGACTTTCCTGGTTTCAGGGTCGGACGTTCTGCACGATAACCACACGATCGTTCGAATTTCAATGTACCAGGCCATTTGAGAGTGAGGCCAGTATGCACCACGCCTTGATGATTCCAATCGTGGTGGGGTCGCTTTTCCTGGCGGGGCAAGAGCCTCGCCAGGAGGATGTGGCCAAGGCGGTGCTCAACGCTCAAAAAGCAAACCGGAGCATGCTTTCGCGGGGGAAGGTGCTTTATCGTTTCTATCGAGGAGAATCCAAGGGCGAGCGTGAGGCCCTCTCGGGAGCTTGGACCGATCGCACCGAGGCCAAGTGCCTTTTGGTTTTCGATGGTCGACGTGCTCGCCTCGAACAGGTCTATTCGATCGCCGATCTCGCCGCCCATACAACGTTTAAGGGGAACGAGGTGTCCTCGTCACGCTCTCCCGTTCGCGTCCTCACCAATGGCAAGGTCACGCTCGTCGATCATCAGCTTCTCAGCGAGGACGGAAAGACGTTGAACCACCAGCCGATCATCGAACAGGGAGTCGAGCCCTACACAAGAGAGGCCACGGACTATATCGCCAGACTTTCGCGGCCAGACGGCGGTGAGGTCGATTTTCGAGCCCTTGAGTCCGCCTTGAAGCACGAGTCGGGCCTGCGGCTCGAATCGGTTGAGCCAGCGACACTTGACGACGGCACCTCGACACTCCACCTGAAAGTCGCCGGGCCGGGCTACTTCGTCGAGTACTGGGTCGACCTTGAACGTGGGGGGATCCCAAGGAGGATTCGAACCGAAGGCACGGAGGACCACCGGTCTATTTTGCAGGAATATCGTGACGTCCGTGCCGTCGCCCAGGGTGCGTGGTTTCCGTACCGCGGTGTCTACTTCGATCGGCAGAGCTACTCCTTGGAGTATCTCATCGATCGGGCCGATTTTGAGCTCGCGCCCGTGGATGGCGAGTTTCAGCTCGAATTTGAACCCCCGGTCGCCCTTCTCGACATGCCCCGGGGCGCGCGATACGCGCCTCGGAAAGCGTGGGGATTGGATCACCTGCCGACCGTCGGCCGACCCGACGCTCCGCGGATCACCATTGAGCCCGAAGCGCCTCCTCCACCGGCCCAGGCGGGTTCTCTCAAGCCCTGGGGCTGGGAAGTCTACCTTCCGGCAACCCTCGGCGTCGGGCTCATTGCCGTCGTTGTCTATCGCGCGACCCGTGCACGCGCTCGATCCTCGACAATACGAGGATAGTGTCCGGGACTGTCGTCACCCATCGCTCGCGAGAGGTGGTTCCCATGCGTCATCGACCAATCGCTTCAGGCTTCACGATCATCGAACTTTTGGTCGTCATCTTCATCATCGGGGTACTGGCGGGGCTCCTCTTGCCGGCGGTCCAGAGCGCGCGCGAGGCCGCCCGCCGGACGCAGTGCACGAACAATCTCAAGCAAATCGGAATCGCCCTGGCGAACTACGAATCCGCGCACGGATTCTTTCCCTCCATTAACGCCCATTCGACAAATGAACAAACAATATCATCTCACCTCTTTAGTCCCCTGGCGCGGATGCTCTCCGAGCTCGATCAGCGACCGCTCTTCAACGCGATCAACTTTTCATGGATACCCTTTTCGTCTCCAGCGCTCTGGGCCAACCAGACGGTCATGGACGCTCAGATCAGCGGGTTCCTTTGTCCGTCCGATTCGCCCGCGCAAAGGGTTCCCGGCTACGGCAGGGTGAACTATCGCTTTTGCACCGGACCGACGCCCTGGATCGCGCCAGGCGACAATGAACCGTTCTCATGGAGCGGTGCCTTCAGCTCTCACCGATTCTATCGGCCGGCCGATTTCCCGGATGGACTGTCGCAGACCGTCGGAGCCTCGGAGCGGCTTCAGGGCGGATGGACCCTCGATCGGTTCAAGGCTGGCGGCGATTACCTGCTCACCAAGACAGACACGATTCCCCACATCACCGACCCCCAGGCCGCCGACTGGGCGATCTCGGTTTGCTCGTCCGCGCCCATGACCGATCCCATCGAAACCGAGGCCGGCCAAAGCTGGTTCCTGTCCGGTTTTCACTTCTCCGACTACAACCATTGCGCGACTCCCAACCATCCCTGGCCTGATTGTTCGTTTTACGGCGTCCTGGACGACGACCTGGGCTGGCGATCGGTCTATCAAGGCGTCTTCAGCGCCACCAGCCGCCATCCCGGCGGCGTCAACACCCTGACCATGGACGGCTCGGTCCATTTCATGGCCAATTCCATCAATATCTCAACATGGCGCGCGCTCTCGACGCGTGATCGGGGCGAGGTCTTCACCTTCCCCGACCGGTAGTCCACCCAATCAAGGAGATCGGCGTTGCGAGTCCCGTTTGTCACCGATCGCGACGTCGTGGTCGCGGGTCGTCGTTTCGCGGTGCGCCCGACGACGGTCGTGGCCGGACTGATTCTCGCGACTCACGTCATCCTGGCGGTCGACGGCGCGCGGCGGCAGTGGGTCACCTATGACGAGGTCGCCCATCTGCCGGCGGGGATCAACTACTGGCAAAAGCGAAGCTTTTTCATCTATCACCACAACCCTCCCCTCACGCGGATGCTCGCCGCGCTTCCCGTTTTGGCCATGAATCCCCGGATGGAATACAGCATCGACTATCGCTACATTCCCGGCCTACGCCCGGAGTGGGAGTTCGGCCAGCGATTCCTGCGCCTGAACCGCGACCGATATTTGGATCTCTTCATCGCGGCCCGGATGGTCACGATTCTCTGCTCCTGCGTGACCGCGGGTTTCATCTTCCTCTGGTCGCGCGAGCTCTTTGGGCCTGCCGCCGGGCTGGTCTCGCTCGCGACCTGGTGCTTTTCGCCGGCCGTGCTCGCGCACGCTCAGCTCGTCACGCCGGACGTCGGGGCCTCAGCGGCGGGAGTCGCGAGCGCTTACATGTTCCGCAGGTTCCTCCAGAACCCCTCGTGGCACAACGCCGCCGTCGGCGGCCTCATCCTTGGCATTGCCGAGCTGACGAAATTCACTCTGCTCGCACTCTATCCGGCGTTTGTGGTCGTCGCCTTAGTACGTGGATTCCGCGGCGCGGCCGAACCCTCGCCCGAACATGATCCGAACGTTCGTGGCGTCTCGCCCTGGCCTATCGCGACGATCGCCGCCCTGGGCATGCTCGCGATCTTTCTCGGCCAGGGAACGCTCGTCTTGCCCGCCTACGCCTCCATCGCGGTGGTCTGGGGCCTCTGCCGCCTGCCAGGGGACGAATCTCCCCTTGGGATCCGTCCGATCAGCTTTCTGAGGCGCGGCCTCGCGATTGGCGCGTTCAGCCTGTTCGTGATCAACCTGGGCTACGGTTTCGAGGGCTCGTTCGACCGCCTGGGGGACCTCTCCTTTCAATGCCGGCTCCTCACGGTCCCCACCCAGGAAGGCGAGCCTCAGGGGCGGGTCAACCGGTTCCAGCACATCTGGGCTTCCGAAATCCCGGTTCCGTTGCCACGCCACTTCGTGACTGGGCTCGACTCCCAGAAGCTCGACAACGACGTGGGATTCATCAATTATCTCAATGGCGAGTTCCGACAGCGGGGATGGGCCTATTATTACCCGTTGGCAATCGCGATTCGCACACCGCTCGGCACGCTTTTCCTGTGCTTGCTCGCCCTCGTCTCCGCTCTCGCCAATCCTCGGCACCGACGCTCCTTGATCGAGGAACTGGTCCTCGCCTCGCCCGCGGTCTGGGTTTTCGGCTTGATCGCATCCCAGGACGGCCTTCAATACTCGCGTTATCTGCTTCCGTGTCTTCCCTTCGTCTGCGTGTCGTTGGGCCGGGTCGCGGTCCCAGGTCTCTTCGGCGTCCACTGGTTGCGTGGCGCGCTGATCGTCGCGGCGCTCGGCTGGAACCTTGTCAGCATCCTCTGTTGTCACCCGCACGAGCTCTCGTATTTCAATGAAACGATGGGAGGTCCGAGCCAAGGGCACCGATACCTGCTCGAGACCAGCGACTGGGGCCAGGATTTGACCTTCCTCAAGGATTGGCTGAGCCGTCATCCCGAGGCAGGGAGGATCCGGCTGGCGTACGCGGGAAACACCGACCCCGCGGTACTGGGAATCGCCTACACCCTGCCGCCGATGGCGGGTACCGCGCCCGGCGGGGACCAAACCACGCACACGACCAAGGACGACGAGGCCGTTTATTGCGCTGTGAGCACCCACATTCTCCATGGATTCGACTGGACCGTTTTCGACGGCCAAGGGAAGGCGGTCCAGCTTCCCTGGAACGCGTATCGATACTTCCTGGCCAAGAAGCCGATCGACCGTGCGGGCTATTCGATCTTGATTTACCGGCTCTCGGCTCGCGAGCTGCGAGAGCTCGCAAAGGAGGGTGGTTCCCAGCCCTGAGCGGTTTCAGGTTCTCGCAACGGGTCAAAGGCTCTCTCTGGGATCTCCCATCAGGTCCGTGACGGTGGTGAGGAACGTCTGATCGTGAAAGCTGCTCTTGGTCAGGTAGGCGTTCGCGCCGGCGTCGAGGCCGCGGATGCGGTCTTCCTCGCGGTCCTTGTACGAGACAACGACCACGGGAATGGAGCTCAATCGGGCGTCGTCCTTGATGTGCCGCACAAGCTGGATCCCGTCCATTCGCGGCATGTCGACGTCGGTGACCACCAGGTCGTAACGCGCGGCCCGGACCGCGTTCCAGCCGTCGACGCCGTCGATGGCGGTGTCGACCTTGTAGCCGTGATGCTCCAAAAGCTGCCTCTCAAGCTCACGCACCGTCACCGAATCGTCGACCACCAGGATTCGCCGCGGACCCCGAGCGGTTGAGCGTTGTCGACTGGCGTCGGCCAGTTTTCCAATCCGCCGGCCCGAGAGCAGATTGTCGATCGATCGGATCAAATCCTCGACATCGATCACCAGGGTTGGCCAGCCGTTTTCGAGCACCGAAGTGCTGCTCAGGTTGGGCGTCTTGCCCAGTCGTGGATCGAGCGGCGAAACGCGCAGGTCGCGCTCGCCCAGGAAGCGGTCGACGATCACGCCAAACCGATGGCCGCGGTCGCTGGCGACGACGACCGGTAATAACTCGTCGGGCTCGCGGGCTTTGTCCGCGGGGAGGTCAAGGACCACGGTTGCCTCGACCAGGCCCACGGGCACTCCATCGACCATGGCGTGGGGCTTTCCCTCGAGCTCGCGAATCTCGCCGCGCGCGAGCAGGAAAATCCGGTCAATGCGATTGAGCGGAAAGGCATAGGGTTCGCCGGCGATTTCGACCAGGAGGGCGCGGCTGACCGAGACAGTGACCGGGAGCTGCAAGACGAATCGGGTTCCCTTTCCCAGGCGGGTGGCGACGCGGATCGTCCCCTTGACCGAATGGGCCATGCTCGCGACGACGTCGAGCCCGACGCCGCGGCCGGAGACCTCCGAGACCTGTTCCTTGGTCGAAAAGCCCGGAAGGAACAGGAATTCCAGCAATTCCGCCTCGTCGAGCCGGGCGGCGATCACGGCGGTGGTCAGTCCGCGCTCGACGACCTTGACGCGTAGGCGCTCGATGTTCACCCCCTTGCCGTCGTCGGAGAGGACGACCTGGAGCATGCCGGCTCGATGTCGAGCCTCGAGCTGGATCTTGCCGACGGGGGATTTGCCCGCCTGGATCCGTTCCTCGGGGCTTTCCAGACCATGGTCGAGCGCATTGCGGATCAGGTGATTCAGGGGCGCTTCCAGGCGGTCGAGGATGTCGCGGTCGACGCCGGTGGTTTCGCCGATGATTTCGAGCTTGGCTTGCTTGCCTAGCTCGCGGGCGAGGTCGCGCACCAGGCGAGGGAATCCCTTGACGCCATCGGCGAGGGGACGGAGGCGGCTCGAGAGGACCTCGTGCTGGAGGCGGCTCGAGAGATCCTCGTCGGCGCGGGTGAACTCCTCGAGCCCGTCGAGCGATTCCGAGAGCGCTTGCGAGGCCTCGCCCGCGCGGGCCTTGGCCTCGGCCAGGAGCTCGCGCTCGGCGACCGACATCGTGGATGCCTGGGCCGACAGTCGATGATCGAGGCGCTCAAGCGTGGCCTGGAGCTCGGCTTGCTTGGTCTTGATCCGCCACACGCCGGCGACGAGGGGGCGCAGGCGGTGCGTCTGGACGACCGATTCACCGGCCAGGCCCATGAGGCGGCTCAAGCTATCGGCCGTGACCCGCACCACCCGGTCTTGCTCGCGGACGGTGGGTGTCGGTATCACGACGGGCGCGCGGGGGGTCTCAACGAGCGGCGATTCCAGCGGAGCTGGTTCAGGCGCGGGCAGGGGGGCCGCATGGGGCTCCGGTAACGGCGCTGGCGTGGATACGGAGGGCTCGCGGCGGCCCTCGCGGACGGCCGCTAGGTCGGTAACCAGGGCCTCGATGGTGGAGGCGTGGTTGGCGTGCCAGGTCTCGAACTCGGCCTCGCTCTGGGCGGCGATTCGAACCAGGAAATCGACGCCCAGGAGCATGATGTCGACGTCGCCGGCCGTCAGGGTGAGCTTGCCTTTCTGGGCGGCGACCAGGCAATCCTCGAGGGCGTGAGCGATGTGGACGGCGGGCTCGAGACCGACGACGCGGGCCGCTCCCTTGAGCGAGTGGGCCGCCCGCATCAGGGGCTCGATCGTCTCGGAACTGGCCGAGGTCCCTTCGAGCGCGAGCAGCCCGGCCGAGAGGGTGGCCGTGTGACTCTCGGCCTCCATGCGGAAGAGCTCGATCAGGGAGAAACCGCTAAGGTCGTCGCTCACGAAAAAAGACTCCCGAGAGCGCCCAGGACTCGCTGATCGTCAAGCAGGTCGACGCTTCGCCCCTTCCACGAAACGACCGCCTTGCCAAACCCCACCGCCGGGTTCGAGAGGGTCGCGGGCAGACCCCCCAGGGCACCCGCGGCCACGCGCTCGACGCCGATGACCTCGTCGGCCGCGAAGGCCCAGGTCTCGGACCGCTCGCGATCGCGGAGCACGATCAATCGGGACGATTCGCCGGCTCCCTCGACGCCCAGGAGGTGATGCAGCGACACGCAGAGCAAGATCTGCCCCCGCAGATTCACAATCCCCCGGAAGACCGCGCTGGTGCGGTGGGGCACGCGGTGGATGGGCCTGGGAGTGGCGACCTCGGCGATGGTTTGAGCCTCAAGGGCGAGCCACTCGATTCCGAGACGAAAGATCAAGAGAGCGACCCCGCGCCCGCTCACGACGTGGTCCTCGGTCTCGCCGTCGTCGCCGCTGGCGGAGGATTCGTCGGGGGCGGCTAGCCAGCGAGACCAGTCGGCGAGATAGCCGGCGGGGGCGGGTCGATCGAAGAACGACCGGGCGGCCGTGGCGAAGACCGGGCAATCGTGGCAGTGCGCGTGGACGGTAAGCTCGGGGCAGCTTCGGTCGCCGCGGATTCCCACGCGATTCCAGCAATCAACGAGCGGCAGCGCGATCAATTTCGCAAGGTCGCCCGAGCTGTCCGAGCCAATCGCGGCGGATTCGGTGGTCATGGGATCGATTCCTTGGGATCAGGTCGTGTCGGCCGCGTGCCGCCGTTTGGCGCGGCGGCGAAAGCCGGCGGCGGCCGTGGGATCGCCCTTGCGCTCCGCGAGCAGGGCCAGCGACAACAGGGCAAGCTCGTGATGCGGATCAAGATAGACCGTTTTTCGAAAGCAGTCCTCGGCCCGCGCTGGGTCGCCCTGGGCCTGGTGGATCGTACCCAACAGGTGATAGGCCGGGGCGGTTGGTCCCTTGACCCGGATCAGGCGATCGCACGCGGCGATGGCCTCGGGATAGCGCTTTTGATTGGCGAGGGATTCGGCCTGGGCCAGAAGCGACTCGGTTCGCTCGGGCCCTGGAGTGGCAAGTGGCCTTGGCGGTGAAACCGGGGGCTGAAGCGCGGGCCGCGGCCTGGCATGATGACGATTCGCCGGCGCGGCGGGGGTTGGCGAGGCGCGGCGATAGGTAAAGCATCCCGGCTCGCCATCGAGCTTGAATCTCGAAATCCGACCGCCGGTTCCAAGCCGGTCGGCATGGCCCAGGACGAGCCAGCCCTCGGGCTCGACCAAGCGATCGAGCGTGGCCTCGACCCGCGCGCGGGCGGTTTCACCAAGGTATATGAGCAAATTGCGGCAAAACACAACATGATACGGTTGAGCGCCCCGGAGTAGGTCGGGGTCGAGCACGTTGGCTTGGTGAAACCGCGCCAGCGCGCGGATCGCGGGATCGATCTCGAATCCGTTGGGATTGGGGCGAAAGAATCCCTCGGTCGCGGCGGCGGCTGGTCCGCGAAACGCATTGGCGGTATAAATCCCCGCGCGGGCCAGTTCGAGCCGCCGGGCGCTGACGTCGACGGCGTCGATGATGAATCGGCTGCTGGTGAGGCCGGCTCGGCGCAAGGTCATGGCGATTGAGTAGGGCTCTTCACCACTGGAGCAGGGAAGGCTCAAGAGCCGGAGCGAAGGCAAGGCGGGCTGGGCGAGCCAGCGCGCGGCGATCTGATCGCGGAGCCAGGTAAAGGGGCGCTCGTCACGAAAGAACCAGCTCTCGGGAACGACGATTTCCTCGGTGAGCGCGAGCAATTCGGATTCGGACTCGGCGAGCCGGCGCGCGTAGGCGGCGATGTCGCCGAGCTTGGCTTCGTCCATTCGAACGCGGATCGCCCGGGGGAGCATTCCCCGGGGAAGCGTGGAGGGATCAAGCCCGATCCGATCGGCCAGGAGCGTCTCGACGGCAAGAACGTCGATGGATTTCATTCGGGATTCCCCTGGGCCAGGGACGCCACGGGGGATTCCGGCGTACCCCGTAGCGCGACGGTTTCAAGCGCTTCGATCCCGAGGATCTGGACGATTTCGCCTCGCTCCGTCTGGACGATCGGACCCAGATAGGGGGCCCATGGCATGACCATCGGAGGGGGCGTCGCCTGATCGTGGCGAATGGTCATGAGATCGCTGACCTGCTCGGCGATCAGGCCCAGGATGCGCTTGCGGTTGGAGCCACGGATCGATGGATCGTGCGAGGCGTCATGATGGGAATCGCCGGCCGGGTGGACCTCGACCAGGATGATCCGCGTGGCCAGCCGGTCGCGACACGGGCCCGAGCCCAGGAGCGAGCCCAGATCGATGACCGGGACGACGTGGCCTCGATAGGCGAGCAGGCCGGCCAGGTATTCAGGGGCGTGTGGGACAGCGCGAAGGGGAACGCGAGGGACCAATTCGACGACGTGTGCGGCGTCGACGGCGTGGCGATTCGAGCCGGCGATGAAGGTCAGGAGGAG
>JAKBAP010000150.1 GCA_021808995.1 Planctomycetota bacterium
CGCGGGTATAGATCCCGCGCCGAATCAGAAGGCGATATACGAGATCCTCGGCGGTCGAGCCATTCTTGATCTCGGCAAGGGCGAAATTCGCGTGGCTGGGGTAGATTTTGAGGCCATCGATCCCCCCCAGATCCTTGAGGAACCGCCGGGTGTTCCGGATGAAGCGAATCCGCTCGCGCTCGTAATGGGCCTGGAAGTCCGCGCGACAGTAGAGGTCAAAGAAATACTCGGCCAGCCCTGACGAGTTCCAGAGAAAACCATTCTCGAGCAGCGTGCGAACCCGCTCGGGCACCATCACGGCATAGCCGGCCCGGATCCCCGCGATGCCAAAGTCCTTGGACATGCTCTTGACGACGATCAAGTTGGGATGGCGGCTGACCAGGTCGGCGACGCTCCGATAGCAAAAGGTTTCATCCTCGCAGGCGAAGTGCAGGAAGCTCTCGTCGACGATGACGGTGGGGACCGAACTCATCGCCTCGATCAGTCGAACCATCGAGGCATGGGGGACATAGCCGCCGTCGGGATTGTTCGGGTTGATCAAGACGACCGTGTCGGGGCGCTCGCGGCGGACGAGCTTGAGATAGGCCTCGGGATCGAACCGAAAGTCGTCTTCCTTGTGGAGAGTGTTGTAGACGACCCGGGTGTCGGACCGGGCGAATTCATAATAGGGCGAGAAGGTCGGCAGGTTGACCAGGATCGTGTCGCCCGTGAAACGGTGCAGGATGGCCTGAATGATTTCGGCCGCTCCGTTGCCGACGAAAATCGACTCTGGCTCGAGGTCCAGGACATAGCCAAGCTTGCCGGCGATGACCCGGTTTTGCGAGGGATAGAGCTCGAGCAGCGAGCGGAGCTTGCGAGGCCGAATCACCTCGCGATGGAAGTGCATGAGGAACAGGTTGGTGGCGTACGGATTCGAGAGGAAGCAGGCGTCCACCTTGAGCCTGAGCTCGGGGATGAGCTTGGCGAGCGTCCAGGCGCTCGGGGAGTGCGAGCCTGACTCGCGTTTCAACCGGCGAATTCGCTCGACCAGCGCCTGCTCGCGTGGGTTCACGCCGAGTCGACCGGAAAGCTTGTGGCGTCGTCGATCGAGCCAGAGGGTGGATGCGCCAAAATCAAACGGCCGAAACTTGAGCCCATGCTCGGTCGAACGCTCTACAATCACGAGAACCTCGCTGGATTGCGTTCCGCTCGGGACGCCTTGCTGTCGGATGGTTCATTCCGCCCCAACGTTCTCTCAATCAAATCTTCGCACATCGTAGATCGAATGGCCGCGCGCGACAATAACCAACCGCCGGAGATCCCGAATCCGCTGGGCCAATCAAGCGCCTAGATGGCGAAAACCGAGGCTGAACGAAGGAAATCGCGGGAGGCTAGGGGGGTGGGCGAGGTTGGGCGAAAAAAAGAGGAGATCAAACGACGTGGCTGGAAATGGTCCAACTGGCCGTTTGGATCTCCTCGGGAAGGAGGGGTCGGGAGGAACGTCAGCGTTCAGGGCGGAGCGGTGGGGCCGCCGGACTGGCGTTTGCCTCCTGGCCCGACCGCTCAGCTCTTGCTTCGACCATTCTTGAAAACATTCTCCAGGAAGTGACCGGCGAACTCGCCCGAGTCGGGCGCTTCGGACCGGCTAGGCCATCGCGCTTCGGGCTGTTCGGCCCGGATCACGGCCTTTTCAGGAGGTTCCGAGTACGTCTCTCGCCTGACCTTGGGGGTGGGCGAGGGGGTTGATTTCACGGTCTTTCGGCCCTTTCGGGCCTTGAGCGTCATGGTGGACATTGGACACCTCCCCGCGCTGCGCGGGATAAGCCTGGAACGTCGTCCGCCGTGTCCCAGCCTCGAGCCCGAGGCGACATGGGGCGAACACGTCCCGCGAGCCAGCGACACCTGCGCCTGCTCGCGTGCCCGATTCACGGAATCGGGCTTGTCGAGATTCCTGAGGCCGCGAAATCCGTGCCACGACCGAATCGGTCGTGATCTTCATTCACGAGTGGAACTCGACCCTTCGATTTTACCGGCCGATCGGCGGATCAGCCAGCCTTCACAATTCAAAAAGGCCATCAGGGCCGCTTTGATCGTTAAAGGTCGCCCTGGCGTTGGGGTTGGTCTCAGCGCTGAGCGGACAAGGATTGAGACGCTCGAAAGATTGTAAAGGTTCGCTCAAGCCGGTCTGGTGGAGGATCGTGGTTGTGGTTAGGATCGCGGCCGCGCCGACTTGAACCGAGGCGGCGTGGATGAGTCGACCCCGTTGCGTGACATCGCGTGAACCCGCGGTTAGCCGGCACTTGATGACGTCTTGGCCGACTTGCTTGCACAACGGAGGAATCATGCGGCTCTGTCTCGTCGAAGATCACGCCGTGAGTGGGCTTGAGCCCCTGACGCTCACCCGGCCGGTGCATGAGCTGTTGATCGGCGCGACCTCGATCGCGACCAAGATCGGCCGGGCCTTTGGTGTTGTATCAGGTCCCTGGCAAAAGAGTTGCGTTGTGCGCCCGCAGCTCCAGGGGGTGCTTGGTCAGGGTGACCGGCGGTTGGTCATGAACGACCGGGACTGGCTTGCGAGAGGGCAAGTGCTGGTGGCGAACGGGCGCTGGCTTCCTCCCGAGGGGTTTGAATCGCCGGATGAGTCGAGCCCGTGGGTTGGTCTCTGCGAGGGAGAGCCGGCCTGCGCCTTCGCCGGCCCCGATGACGCCGTCGGGCTCGAGCCGGGAGGGGTCGACGATTGGTTCGACAGGATGCGCTCTTGCTCTCGGCTGGTCGAGGTGGGGGGTGAGTGGATCCGGCGACCGTGGGATCTGGTCTCGCGAAACGGGGCGCACCTGGAGCGCGACTTTTCGGTGGAGGCTCGCCAGGGGGTCAGCAATCGCCACCTGACTCGCCTGGCCCTGGTGGGTCCGCCCAATCGACTCTCGATCCATGAGTCGGTTCGGATCGATCCTTACACGGTGTTTGACACCACCAACGGGCCAATCACGCTCGGCCGGGGGGTCTGGGTTCAGCCATTTACGCGAATCGAGGGGCCATGCTGGATCGGCGCGGACACGCAGCTTTTTCGGGCCAATGTTCGTGGGGCTGTCTCGATCGGGCCGACGTGCCGGATCGGTGGGGAGGTCGAGGCCTCGATCGTGCATGGCTGTTCGAATAAGTACCACGAGGGCTTTCTCGGCCACGCGTATGTTGGCGAGTGGGTGAATCTGGGCGCGATCACCTCGAACAGTGACCTTCGCAATGATTACGGCGAAGTCCATGTGCCCCTTCAGGGGGATCCGGTGGCGACGGGACAGGCCAAGGTGGGCTGCTTCATTGGCGATCATACCCGCACAGGAATGGGAAGCATGCTCAACACGGGGACGTCAATCGGGGTGATGTGTAACGTGCTGCCGGCGGGGATCTTGCTCCCCAAGCACGTCCCTTCGTTTAGCGCGGTCCAGTACGGCCGGGTGGCGGCGGGGTTTCCCCTGGAGACGATGTTCGAGACCGCCCGGATCGTGATGGGACGCCGTGGCCGGGCGTTTAGCGAGATCGACGAGGCCTTTTATCGTGGTCTCTTCGACCAGACCCGGCTCGAGCGCGAGCGGGCCATTCTCAGGGCGGCCGCCCGACCCGCCGGCCATTGGCCGATCGCGCGCGCGGCCGGTCTTTGAGCCGGCGACCGCCGACGTGAAACGCCGAGCGCGGTCGCCGGGTATCATCGGGCATGATCGACACCGTGCTCGTGGAAATCGAGGAGCCTTCGGCGACCCTGGCTCAGGATCCGCCCCGACGGCGATGGATCTGGCGGTTGCTGGTCGCGGCGGTTCGCGGGATCCTGTCGGCGGCGGAATGGCTGCTCGGGGCCGTCTCGCTGACGGTCGGGCTCGCGATGTTGGCGGCCGCCCCGATCTTGCAGTTTCTCAGCCTTGGCTATTTCCTGGAAATGGCGGCTCGGGTCGCGAGAACTGGCCGGCCGCGCGATGGTCTGATCGGCGTACGGAGGTCGGCCCGGATCGGTACGGTCGCCGCGGGAGCGTGGCTTTCGCTCACGCCGGCCTGGATGGTCGCGTCCTACGCCCATTCAGCGGAGCTGATTGATCCCGGCGGAGGCGGTCCACGGCTCTGGCGGATCGGTCTGGTCGTCGTTTTGGCGCTCTGCCTGGGGCATATCGCGGGGGCCTGCGCGCGGGGAGGGCGAGCATGGCATTTCTTGCTTCCTTTCGGCGGACCGATCTGGCTACGAAGGCGCATCCGCGAAGGGGGCCTTTATCGGGACTCGCGCGACGCGCTTTGGGAGTTTGTGTCGGCGCTTCGGTTTCCGTATTACTTTCGGCTGGGCCTGGTGGGGTTTGTTGGGACGTTGATCTGGATCGCGCCGTCGGCGCTCTTGATTCACGCGGGGGGTCGGTTCCCGCCGGTCGGGTTTCTGGGCGCGATCATGCTGGCGGTGATCGTTCCGTTCCTGCCGTTCCTCCAGGTTCGTTACGCCGTCGAAGGGCGGATCTCCGCGTTGTTTTCCCGCCGCGCGATTCGCGAGCGATACCGCCGCGCCCCCTGGGCGTTCGCGTTTTCGCTGATGGTGCTCCTGATCGCCTCGATTCCGCTCTACCTGCTTAAAATCGAGCTGATCCCGCGCGAGGCGGCCTGGCTTGAGAGCCTGGTGTTCGTGATTTTTCTCGCCCCTGCTCGGTTGTTGACGGGCTGGGCCTACGCCCGGTCGGGCCGGCGCGACACGCCGAGGCACTGGAGCTTCCTGGTGTTAGGGCGGCTGGCGATCATTCCGGTCGCGGTCCTGTATGTGCTGGTCGTTTTCTTGACCCAGTACACCTCATGGTATGGCGTGGTCAATTTGATCGACCAGCACGCCTTCATGTTGCCGGTGCCGTTCTGGAGGATGTAGTCGGATTGACTTCAGCGAGTGAACCCCCCCCGGTCCAAGTATCGACGATGGTTTTGCATTGGAGTCGTCGATCCGAGGCATGGCCGTGGCAAATTCCATGGGACAGGCCGGCGCACGCCGTTATCCGACCGTGACGCGCGGGGGGGCGACGCCCGCGGCGAGACCACCGTCGACCCCGAGCACTTGCCCGGTGATCCAGCTCGAATCCTCACCCAAAAGAAAGGCGATCGCCGCCGCGATGTCCTCAGGGCGGCCTAACCGGCCCAGGGGATGGATCGCCTCGCTGAACTTGCGATTGGGCTCGGACTGGAGCAAGGGGACGGTGAGCGGGGTTTCCGTCATTCCAGGAGCGACGCAGTTAAAGCGGACATTCCAGCGTGCGTGGGTGATCGCCGCCGAGCGGACCATGGCCTCAAGGGCACCCTTGGCGGCGGCGATGACTTCGTGATGATTGAGGCCCTGCTGAGCGGCGACGGTGCTGATTAGGACGATGGAGCCGCTCCTGGCCTTTCGCAGCTCGGGCAGGATGGCCCGGCAGGCCAGGAAGGCGGTGGTCACATTGACGTGGATCGCCCTGGTGAATTCGTCGGGGGTGGTGGTGTGAAGGGGCTTGAGATGGATTGAGCCCACGCAGTGGGCTAGGCCATCGATGCGTCCGTGGGTTTCGAGGCCGAGGGAGACGGCTCGCCCCAGGTCGTCTTCGCGCCCGGCGTCACCGTCGAGGGCGATCGCGGCAGGGCCGAGGGAGTCGGCCAGGGCGTCGATCGCGGCCGAGTTTCGCGAGAGAAGCACCACGGAATCGCCGCGAGCGACCAATCGGCGGGCGAGTGCCCCGCCGATTCCACCGCTCGCCCCGGTAATCAGAAATGCCTGCCCCGCCATGTGCACATCCCCCCTTGATCGCTCCGAGACGTCAGGGAGGTTTTAGGCTCGATCGAGCGCGGGTCAAGGCGTGGCGGGTCGAGTTTGATTGCGAAGCTGGAGCGCTCGCTCCAGGACCGCGGGGTCGATCTTGATCTTGGCCTTGGTCTTGGGCTCGGCGGCTTTTCCTGGAGCCTTGGCGGTGGCCGAAGCCGACTCGTTCGATGTCGGGTTGACCTTGGGGTCGAGAATCTTGGGCGATGGCGGCGGGATGGCGGCCTTGGCCTTGGGCTCGCCCCGGTCGGTTCCGGGCTCGGCGGGGAGCTTGGGCTTTTTGCCCGTGATGGCGAAAGGGAGCGGAAATTGCTCGTCCTCGTCGGCCTGGCCGTCGTCTGGGGTTTCGGCGACTCCCGGCGTCACGGGCAAGGGGCGAGGCTTCATGAGCACGCTCGGATCGGGCGACGAGCCAGGCGCGGGCCGCCGACCGTTGGGACGTCCGATTCTGGGGCGACCCGCGGCGAAATCGTCGGCCGGTTCCCCTTCGCCGGGCTCCGTCGCCGTGGACTCGGGCGCGGTTTTCTGGGCGGCGAGGTGATTGACCCAGGTCGCGAGCACCTGATAGGCGCGATCGTTTGAGCCTGGGAAAATTGGCCGTTTACCCGCCCCCGTGCCATGCGCCCGCAGGGTGCTTGAGAGCAGCTCGCTCCGGGCGGGGTTGGCGGGATCGACGAGCCGCAGCGTCGCGTCCAGATTCGCTCGGATGGCGTCGGTGGTGCGATCGGCCCGCGTTTTCACGGGGATGAGCTGAAAGTTCCCCTGGTAGCCCTCGTTATGGCATTTCGAGCAATAGGCTTGCAGCAGGGGGTGGACGAACCGCACGAATTCCTCGGTGCGGCGAATGGCCATGGGCCTGGGGAGGTCGAAAATAATTGGTGTGTTTGGGATTCCCAGGGCGGACTGGGCGTCGCGAATGACCCCCGAATCGAGTGCCCTTGGCCGATCAGGGTCCATCGGTCGCTCGGCCTTGGTCCTGCGGACCTCGGGATCGCGCTGGCGCATGGCGAGTCGCTGGGCGGCTTGATCGAGCGAAATCAGCATGGCCTTGGCCTGGGGATTGCTGGGGTTCTCCTTGAGGATCTGGCTGAGCTGCAGCCGGGCCTCGGCCTTGAGCTCGAGATTCAGGCACCAGAGGGCGAGCTTCATGCGTTCGTCGGGATCACGCTCGGGGAGCTGGGTAAGCCGGTATTCATAGGCTTCTCGCAGAGAGCCGAAGACCCCCTCGACCTTGGACTTGGGAAACCGCATTACCCCCGCGCGCTGGGTGACCGAAATGGTGTTTTCCTCTTCCTGGACGATCCCCTTGAGGATCTGGCCGTTGGTGAGCATCAGGTGCTGGTCGGCCGGCAGGGGCGCGGCTTGAGACGGGGTCTGGGACGAGCGAGGTTCGTCCGCCCCCCCGGAAAGGATGGTCGCCAGGGCCGCCGCCAAGGTCAATCCAACCGTCGTCAACGTTTTTTGATAGTATGGTGACATGCCGCGTGACCGCCTCGGAACTTTGGCCCGGGCAGGAAAGCCGGACCTCGTTCGCTAATGAAAGAAGAGAGTGAACCTGGTCGAAATGGTGGCGGAACGGTAGTATGGTCTCTACAATTCGTCAAGGCGATTTCACGACGCGGCTAGGGCGGGAGCGCTCGATCGCAAGCCGCGCTGACCGATCCGAGGCCAACGACCCCATGGTAAGCTGGACGCCCTCGAGCTTCCTGACCCCCCTCGTCGGAGAACTGGTCGTGGTCGACCTTAAGTCAAGCTTTGTCTGCCTGGGGACGCTGGTCGCCTGCGACGAGCAATACCTCGAGCTCAAGGACGCCGATTTTCACGATTTTCGCGACAGCCCGGCGACTCGAGAGATTTATGTCTATGACTCGGCACGATTTGGGATTCGCCGCAATCGATCGCGGGTTCTCGTCCGGCAGGACGAGGTCGTCGCCGTCACCCGATTTTCCGACATTGCCGCTTCCTGAGGGGACGGCGGTGGGACCGACGCCTCTTGGCCTTCGCCCCTGGGCCGAATTTTGGGGAGAAAGAGGGTCGGCGTGCGAATAACACTCCCGCGGCGCATCTTTTGTTTGAGAGCCGGTGATGACGCGGAATCTTGGCGAGACCCCGCCGAGACCGATTCCGAGGGAATCCCAGAGACAGTCGACCTGAGTTTGTTCAGAAGGGAAGAGAAAGCCATGACCAAAATCAAGGGAATCATCGCATTGGCGACGCTGGTCGCGTCCGTCGCCCTTGGGACTGGGTCGCGGGCGGCCACGATCCGCGACCAGGCGGGGCTGTTCCGCCCCGAAATCGTTCGCAAGGCCCAGGCCGACCTTGATCGGGTCGAGCGCGCGAGCGGAATTCCAATTGTGATCGAGACGATCGACGCCATCCCCGGCCTGGAAAAGGACGCCCCCAAGGCCGAGCGGGAGACGGAAATCAACCGCGAGGCCATCCGCCGCGATCGCGAAATCCACGACGAGGGGCTGTACATCCTGATCTCGAAACGTGATCGAGTGATCTCGAACGTGCTGATTCGCCAGCGATACGCCGCGCTGATACCGGCCTCGACCCGGAATTCGATTCGCGAGGCATTCGTGAGCGAATTCCGCAAGGATCAGAATTACGACGGCGGTCTGACCGCCGGGGTCCAGGCCATCGAACGGAGCCTGTCGTCGGTCAAGGCCACCGGCCATGCGCCTCGTCGCGGCGCGGCCGCCCAGTCGTCGATGATGGGAACGTTCATGCTCATCATCCTGGGAATTCTGGGGGTTTTGGTCGTCGTCAGGCTGTTGGGGGGGCTCATGGGCCGAGGTGCCGGCGCGGGCTATCCACCGCCCATGGGTGGCGGCATGGGTATGCCGCCCGGTGGCATGGGTCAGGGTGCCATGGGGCCTGGATACGGCGGCGGCTATGGCCGCGGTGGCGGAGGGGGTGGTTTCTTCTCGGGCATGCTTGGCGGCCTGGGGGGCGCTCTCGCGGGTAACTGGCTCTATGACCAGTTCTCAGGACGTCATGGCCAAATGAATACATCCGACGCCTATTCCCCCGACTCCGCCAGTCCTGACACCGGTGGCGACGCGATCGTCGGCGGCGATGACAACGGCGGCCAAGGCGAATCGTGGGATGGCGGAACCGCCGATGCCGGTGGAGGTTGGGGAGATAGCGGCGGCGGGGACTGGGGTGGTGGCGGTGGTGGCGGCGACTGGGGCGGTGGTGGCGGCGACTGGGGCGGTGGTGGTGGCGGCGGCGGAGACTGGTAAGCCATCGACCCTCTGGGGTCTTTCAAAAACGATCCAAGACCACTCCGGCCTGGGCGGCACGCCCGCGGTCGGGGTGGTTTTTTTATTCGTGGGCGAGACGGCTGGTCTCGTTTTCCGTCAAATCCCTCAAAATCCGGAAAAGCCGTCGAACCGTTTCAGCCGATAGACTCGATGCGCGGAGTGCTCGTAGGGTCCGGCGGAAAGGGGCGGTGGTCATGAGGATGCGATGGACCCAGGTGATGGTCCTGGGAATTGCGATCGAGATTGTTGGGGTGGGGCAGTTGGCCCGCGCCCAATCGATCCCCGTTCCTCGCACGCCTCCGATTGTTCGCGCGATTCAGGAGGGCGAGATCGCCGGGGATGGACTGCCGTCACCGCAGTCGGCCGCGGCAGGCGCGTCGAGCGCTAGTCAAGCCGGCGTGGGGGGCGAATCCACGCGGGGGGCGACGGCCGCCCCTGGCCAGTCGCCCCGGACCGGGAGTGGTGGGCTAGCGGGCGCGGAGGCGGTCGCGCCTGGGGCTTCGGGTCCCGATTTCGGGGCCGCCGCGGACACGCTTGGGCCTGGTTTCGGCGCGGCCATCGAGGCCGCGGTCGCGACCCCTTTCGCCATGATCGGCGACATGAGCCCGATCTCGTTCCATGCGTTTTCGGCCAGGACCAATGCCGGCCTCCCGCCGCCGATCCCCACGCCGGGGCCGCCGCATCCACCCGGCTCACGAGCGGGCTCGCCGCCGAATATTAGCGTGCGGGCGATCAAGATCACCGAAAACCAATCGCCCCGACCCATGGATCGGGTCTATTTCGATTTCAACTATTACAACAACGTCAACGACACCGTCAATCGTCGTAATCTCTCACCGATCACACGGATGCAGGCCTATACCTATCTGTTTGGCCTGGAAAAGACCTTTAACGGTGGCCTGGGCTCGATCGGGCTGAGGGTGCCGCTCGAAAACCTCTCCGCCAGCAGCGTCGGGAACGTCGTGAGCACCCCGACGACGACCGCGACGGGTGATCTGAGCATCTTCGCCAAATACATCCTCGCCCAGGATAAGCGTACCGGGAGCCTTGTCTCCGTCGGCTTTGACGTCACCCTGCCGACCGGCCCCGCTTCGTTCGCGGGGGCCCCTTACCTGCTAGGTATCAATTCCGTCTATTTTCAGCCGTTCCTGGGATATATCTATAATTACAACAGATGGTATTTCCAGGGTTTCACTGGGATGACCTACTCGGCCAGCGTCGGTGACGCGTCGTTCGTCTATAACGATTTCGGCGTGGGGTATTTTCTCAAGCGCTCGGTCGATCCACGCGAGTTCGTGACGGCTCTCGCCCCCTCGATGGAGATCCACGTCAACAACCCGATGAACCACCGTGACCCGTACAACGTGTTCGATCTCGCGGGCTCGGCGGACAACGTGGATCTGACATTTGGTCTTAATGTCGAGATCCATCGCGCGGCGGTGATCACCCTTGGTTTCGTCACTCCGCTCGCGAGTCCGAAGCCCTTCGATACGGAGGCGCTGATCATGCTGAATATCTATTATGGTCGCAGCCGTGGCGGCCAGATTCCGATCACCCCGCCTCCACTCTAACGTCTTCATCCGCCGCGTGGATGGTGTTTGGCGGTCGTCATGGGTTCCTCGAAGAGCCTGGGCACGCGGGGGCGGGTGTTTCCTGGGACGGCCCGAACCCTTCTTGGGGCAGGGGATTGCGAGGGGTGAACGAAGGTCGACCCGGGCGTCTTCAGGTGCGTGCCACCGTCGAACGAGTCGAGGTAATTTCGGAACGGGGACCTGGTTCCGTGAAACGAGTTCTTGATCAGGGGTGGTCTTCGCCCGCCAAACGGGGGAGCCGGGTTGTTGGGCGCGTCATAG
>JAKBAP010000151.1 GCA_021808995.1 Planctomycetota bacterium
CGTGGGCGGGGTCAACGCGACGACCAACGAAGGAGGCGTGATCCCCGAGGAATACCAGGTTCTCTACACTCGCGATCGTACCGAGACGGTCTCGCAGGTCTTCATGGGGCTCACGGCGGGGTGCGCGGTCTGCCACGACCACAAGTTCGACCCGATCTCCCAGCGCGAGTTTTACGAACTCTCGGCGTTTTTCAACAATACGACCCAGCCGACCATGGACGGCAACGTCAAGGATACCCCGCCGACCGTCTTCGTACCCGCCGCTCTCGACCGCGAGCGCTGGCAGCCGCTAATCCGCGAGCGAGCTTCCGTGAAAAGCCAGCTCGAGAACCGCGCCGCGGCCGCCCGGCCCGATTTCGACCGCTGGCTGGCGAGCGTCGACCCCAAACAGCTCGCGGCACGGGCACCCGCGGCCGGCCTCGAACTGAGCGCGCTCGATCCCGCTCCCGACGAGACCTCGATCCGCGAGGACTTCACGGCCCCTCAGGCAGGCGACTTCGAGAAGGACCGTCCCTATTCGTATGGAGCCTGGATCAAGATCCCGGTCGCGAGCGAGACGGGATCGGTGATCGCCCGGATGGACGACCGGGATAACTACCGCGGCTGGGATCTCTGGCTCGAGGGGGACCACGTGGGAACGCACTTGGTGAACCATTGGCCGGATAACGCGATCAAGGTTGTCGCGAGCGAGCCCATACCCAAGGGAGTCTGGACGCACGTGCTGGTGACCTACGACGGATCGGGCAAGGGACGAGGCATCTCGATCCACGTGAATGGCCACAAGAGCAGTGTCGACGTCCGCGAGGACAATCTGACCGCGACGATCCGTGCCTCGACGCCGTTCAAGGTTGGCCAGCGCCATGCTGGATCTCGGCTCAAAGGCGTGATCGTGCGAGGCGTCCGGCTCTACAACCGGGCGATCACGACCCCGGAGGTCGCGATGCTGGCCGGCGCGGCCCGCGCGGCCGCCCTGGCCGCGCGCCCCGCGGGCAAACGCTCGGAACTCGAGCGCGACGCCGTGTACGGCTGGTGGCTCGAGTCCGTCGACCCGGTCTCGGCGAGTCTGCGAGCCCTCCGACAAGACCTCGACGACGAAGAGCGGAGGATTACAAGCCGTGGCACCCATGCCCAGGTAATGCACGAACGCGCCGAGCCGGCCATGGCCTTTGTGTTGTTCCGCGGCGAATACGACAAGCGCAAGGATCAGGTCAAGCCGAGCACTCCGGCCGCGCTTCCGGCCATGCCTGGCGATCTTCCCAGGAATCGGCTTGGCCTGGCGAGATGGCTCGTCAGCGCGGACCACCCGCTGACCGCCCGCGTGGCCGTCAACCGCGCGTGGCAAGAGGTCCTTGGCACCGGCTTGGTGAGCACGACCGGCGATTTTGGCGTGACCGGCGACCTTCCCTCGCATCCTGAGCTGCTCGACTGGCTGGCCGTCGAATTCCGCGAGTCGGGCTGGGATCTCAAGGGACTCTATCGGCTGATCGTGACCTCGGCGAGCTACCGGCAGTCGGCCGTCGTCACCCCGGAAAAGCGGGAAAAGGACCAGCACAACCGCTTGCTGTCGCGCGGGCCCCGATTCCGCATGGACGGCGAGATGCTCCGCGACGCCGCCCTTGAGGCGAGTGGGCTCCTGGTCGAGAAACTGGGCGGGCCCAGCGTGAAGCCCTACCAGCCGGAGGGGGTCTGGGAGGCCGTGGCGATGCCCGAGAGCAACACCCACTTTTATACCCCAGACCACGGCGACAAGCTCTACCGCCGCGGCCTCTATACCTTTTGGAAGCGCAGCGCGCCTCCGGCCGCCCTTGAGGTCTTCAACGCCCCCACCCGCGAGACCTGCACCGTCCGCCGAGAGCGCACCGATACGCCCCTGCAGGCGCTCGTTACCCTGAACGACCCCCAGTTCGTCGAGGCGGCCCGGGCACTTGCCCAGCGCGCCCTCGAACAAGGGTGTGATTCCACCGAAGCCCGCGTCGACTGGATCGCCAAGCGCCTGCTCGCGCGATCGTTTCGACCCGAGGAGCGGCTGGTCGTCGCGAATTCGCTCGCGCGGCTCACGCAATGGTATCAGTCGCGACCGGCCGACGCGGCAAGGCTACTCACGCTGGGCGAGCTCCAACCCGACCCGACCCTCGACCCCGCCACGCTCGCCGCCTGGACCATGCTGACCAATGAATTCATGAATCTCGACGAATTTCTCAACAAATAACGCGCGGGGGGCTTTCCATGGATCCGTTCAAGGAATACGTGCGAAACGAAACGCGCAGGCAGTTCCTCTCCCGCGGCTCGAACGCGGTGAGCTGGGCCGCCATGACCTCGATCCTGGCGCGCGAGGGGAGGGGGGAGGGCGCGACCGCCGATCGCTCGAGCCCGACTCGCCCCTTGCCCACCAAGCTCCATTTCCCCGCCAAGGCCAGGAATGTCATCTACCTGCACATGGTCGGTGGCCCGCCACAGATGGATATGTTTGACTATAAGCCGGTCATGGACCGGTGGTTTGACAAGGATCTGCCCGACTCGGTCCGGATGGGTCAGCGCCTGACGACGATGACCTCGGGACAGACACGATTCCCGATCGCCCCCTCGAAATACAAATTCGCCCGCCACGGCCAGAATGGCATGTGGGTCAGCGAGCTCTTGCCCCACACCGCCGGGATCGTCGACGAGCTCTGTTTCATTCGCGGAATGCATACCGAGGCGATCAATCACGAGCCGGCGATTACTTATATGCAGACGGGCAATCAGAACACGGGCCGGCCCTGCCTGGGTGCCTGGACGTCATATGGGCTGGGCTCCCTGAATGAGAATCTGCCGACATTTGTCGTACTGGTCGCCAGGCCGACCAACACCGAGCAGCTTCAGGCGATTTCCGCCCGGCTCTGGTCGTCGGGTTATCTCCCTGGCGAGCACGCGGGGGTGTCGTTCCGTAGCGGCGGCGACCCGATTCTCTATATCAACAACCCTCCAGGCGTCTCGGGAGAGGTCCGCAGGACGACCCTGGACGGGCTCAAGGCCCTGAACGAGATGAACTACCAAACCGTGGGTGACGAGGAGACCCACACCCGTATCGAGCAATACGAGCTCGCGTTCCGGATGCAGTCGAGCGTACCGGAGCTGACCGCGATCACGAACGAGCCGGGCTCGACCTACACGCTTTATGGCGAGGAAGCACGCAAGCCCGGCACCTTCGCTCACTCAGCGCTCCTGGCGCGGCGGATGGTGGAGCGTGGGGTCCGGTTCGTTCAGATCTACCATAACAACTGGGACACCCATTTCAACGTGGCCGGCCGGATGCCCAGCCAGTGTCGCGACATCGACCAGCCGTGCGCGGCCTTGATCCAGGACCTGAAATCACGCGGCCTACTCGACGAGACGCTGATCATCTGGGGGGGCGAGTTCGGCCGCACGATCTATTCGCAGGGGGGTCTGACTCACGACAACTATGGCCGCGACCATCACCCTCGCTGTTTCACCATGTGGATGGCGGGGGGCGGCTCACGACCGGGCACGATCCACGGCGAAACCGACGAGTTCTCATACAACATCATCAAGGACCCCGTTCACATCCACGATTTCCACGCGACGGTTCTCAGGCTCCTGGGCTTCGATCACCAGCGGTTCACGTATCGTCACCAGGGGCTCGATCAGCGACTGACCGGCGTCGAACCGGCCCATGTCGTCGAGCAGCTCCTGGCTTGAATCCAGCAAGCCCTGGGAACGCCCCGGCTTCGTTTCTGGTCCTGGACGAGGCTCGAGCTCGTGACCCTCTCGAGTGGGCTCGTGAGCCGCGCGTGCGACCTCATTCGGCTGGGATGCCGGTCGGGCACCTGGGAGCCGACGCCGCGCGGGACAAGAATCTCGGCGGGCGAGCGAATACCATCAGTGGCCGTTTCGAGTCGATGGCCGCGAATGCGTCCGTGGATATTACGCGGACGGCCGCCGGCGCACGGGGGTACGAAACGGCGATCACGCGTCTCGAGGCTCGGGGGGGGGTTCGCGAGAGGATTCGACGGAAACCAGAACATGAAAACATTCGTGATGAACAAATCGTCTCGGGAGATTGGCCTCGTGCTTGTCTCCTCGACGCTGATTTTGGTCGGCTGTGGTCGTGATTCAGATGATGAGGACGAGGAACCGACAGCCCCCGCGGCGGGGGGAACGTCACCCGTGGTGCGTCCGATCGGTGGAGTCGGGAGGGGTTTTTTCCCGATGTCTGGTCCGATCGGAACGACGGGCCGAGGGGGCCAAGCCGGCGGTTCATCCGCCGAGACCGGGTCGGCTCGCGGCGGGTTTGGGACGGCGGGCCATGCCGCCGGGGCGGGTGAATAACATGCGACGGCGGACCAGGGAGCCTCGCCAAGCGTGGCGACAGGCCGTCGAATCCCAGGGGATGCACTACCACACCGTCGACGGTAACCCCTATTGGGATGAGAGCGTCCATTATGAGCTCACCCCGGGAGACGCGGACGCGATCGAGGCGGCGACGTATGAGCTTAATCGCATCTGTCTTGAGACGGTCCGGCATGTCGTCGAACAAGATCGGTTCGACGAGTTTCTGATTCCGCGGGATTTCCGGCCGTATCTCAGGCGAAGTTGGGAGCGGGACGAACAGACCATTTACGGGCGTTTTGACCTGGTGTACGACGGCTCGTCCCCGCCCAGGATGCTTGAGTATAACGCCGACACGCCGACCGGCCTGTTGGAAGCGGCCGTGATTCAGTGGTTCTGGCTCCAAGACACGTTTCCAGAGTCGAGCCAGTTTAACAACATCCATGAGCGCCTCATCGAGGCGTGGAGGAGTGTCGAATGGCGATCACCGAGCGTGCTCTATTTCACCGCTCTCGCTGGTCGGGTCGAGGATTACATGAATGTCAACTATCTTCGAGACACGGCGATCCAGGCCGGCCTTGAAACCCGCTTCATCGAGGTGGAAAAGATCGGCTGGCACCGGACCCGCCACGTTTTCACCGACACACGCGAAATCGAAATCACGAATTGCTTCAAGCTATATCCCTGGGAATGGATGTGGCGGGACGCGTTCGGGCCGATGGTCTTGCGAGACACCGTGAACTGGCTCGAGCCGCCCTGGAAGGCCATTCTCTCGAACAAGGCCATCTTGCCCGTGCTCTGGGAACTGTTTCCCGATCACCCCAATCTCTTGCGAGCGAGTTTCGACCCGCTCCCGGAAGGCAATTATGTTCAGAAGCCGATTTTCAGCCGGGAAGGGGCGAATATCCAGGTCTTCGAATCAGGGCGGCTCCGGCTTCGAACCGAGGGTCCTTACGCGGGTCCGTTTATCTATCAGGAGCTCCGCGAACTCCCCTGCCTCGCCGGGAAGTACCCCTGCGTGGGAAGTTGGATCGTGAACGGATGGGCGTGCGGCGTCGGCATTCGGGAAGACGATTGCGTCATCACCGGTAATCTCGCGCGGTTTGTGCCGCATGTCCTCACGTCCGGCCGCGATTAGGCATCAGGCGACGCGACCCGAGCCATCAGTGGCGGTCCGCGACGCTCCGCGGAATCGAGCAGGGGCCTCGCCGCGGGCGATTCAGTCGCGAGTTCCCGGCCGAGAGTGTGTATCCTTTGGAAGGGACCCTCGCGCGAGGGGGGTGGAAATCGACTTCGAACTTTACGATCTCGTCGCGAGACCAGGGGCGTGGGTCGGCCTGGCGGCGATCGCTGATCCATGATGCTTGATTCATGACGACATATCACATCGCGGACGACCTGGCCCGCAAATACCGGATTGCCCTGGCGGTGGTGGCGCTCTTGGTCCTGGGCGATGCCTGGTTGATTCAGCCCTACGTGATCCTGCTGACCGAGGGCGCTCCGCGAATCAACGTGGCCGGGCGACAGAGGATGCTTAGCCAGCGACTCGCCAAGGCGGCGCTTGCTCTTGAGCTTGAGCCGGGCGAGCAAGGAAAGACCCGAGTGGCCGAAATCAGGGAGGTGCTCGGGCTCTGGTCGGGCGCGCACGAGCGGCTGCTCCTGGGCGATGGGCGAATTCCAGGCACGGACGACGACGCGCGGAGGGGCCTCGAACTCCTGACCCCCTGTTTCAGACGGATGGAAGCCGGGGCGAGAACATCGATCCAAGCCGCCGAGGCGGATCCCCCCGACCTGGCCGGCATTCGCGAAGGCGTGGCCGTCATCCTGGCGAACGAGGCCGAATACCTCACCCGGATGGAGGGCGTCGTCGGTCTCTACGAACGCGAAGCGCGAGGACGCGTGGAGACCCTACGGAGGATTAGTTGGGCCGTCACCGGTCTGACGCTCGCGGGCCTGGCGGCGATCGGGCTCCTCATTCTGAGGCCGGCCGTCCGCGTGATACGCCGCCAGATCTCCGAGCTGGCGCGGGCTCGGGACGTGCTCGAGACCCGAGTCGCCGAGCGAACCCAGGAGCTCGAGCTCGCCCAGGAACGACAGCGCGTGCTCCAGGAGCAGCTCAGCCATGTGGGGCGGACACGCGCGCTGGGTGAGATGGCGTCCGCCCTTGGTCACGAGATCAAGCAACCACTCGGGGCGATCGCGAATTACGCGGAGGGCTGCTTGGTCGAGCTCGCCGGCGAGAGGCCAGCGATTCAGGAGGTGCGTGGCGCGCTCGAAAAGCTCCTGGCCGCGACCCTGCGGGCGGGCCGGATCATCGAGCGGATTCGCCAGTTCGTCACTCGCCATGAGCCAAGGCGCGAACCATTCGATCCCAACCAGGTCGTCGCGGAGGCCGAGGAGATCCTGAGACATGAGGCCAACCGACGCGCCGTGGCCGTCCGTTTCGAGTTGGCACCCGATTTGCCATTGCTTCATGGAGATCCGATCCAGATTCAGCAGGTTCTGGTCAATCTTTTGAGCAATGCTCTTGAGGCGATCGCCGCGGCGGAACCGCCGTCGCCATCATTGCTTATCGAGACCAAGGGGACGGCTCGGGGTGGGGTCGAGTTCATCGTGACCGACAATGGCGAGGGGATCGAGCCTGACCGAATCAATAAGGTCTTTGACACCTACTACAGCACCCGTGCCGAAGGGATGGGCATGGGTCTCGCCATCAGCCGGTCGATCGTCGAGGCCCATCAGGGACGGCTGACCGTGACCTCGCTCCCAGGCATCCAGACCACGTTTCGCTTTACAATTCCGGCCGACGGTGGCATTGAGCATGACCGACCCCATGGTCTACATCGTTGACGACGACCCCGATATGCGGGACTCGCTGCGCTGGCTGCTCAAGACCGTGGGATTAGCCACGAAATCCTTTTCCTCGGCCACCGAATTCGTCAACGAATTCCGCGGCGACGGCCCGGCCTGCTTGGTGCTCGACATCCGGATGCCAGGGATCAGCGGGCTTGATCTGTTCGAGGACCTGGTCGCCGGCGGCGTGCGCGTTCCGGTTGTGTTCATCACGGCCTATGCCGATGTGCCACTTGCGGTTCGGGCGATGAAGTCGGGGGCCGTTGAATTTCTCGAAAAGCCCTTTAACGGTCAGGTGCTGCTGGAAAAGGTCCAGCGCGCCATCAGGGACGACGCGGACCGGCTGGCGCACGAGGTCGAGCTCGACCGGATTCGCGCCCGTCTCGAGAAGCTCACCGAAAAGGAACGCGAGGTCCTGGGGATGATCTGGGACGGGCGGCCCAACAAGGAGATCGCGACCCGGCTTGATCTCACCCCACGGGCGGTCGAGCTCAGGCGTGCGAGCCTCATGCGAAAGCTGGGCGTGAAGTCACTTCCCGACCTGCTCCGGCTCACGATCGGTTACGCCCAGGCGCTCGATGGCAGCCCCGAATCGGCGTGATCGCGATCGACAATGTGCCCGGAATGTCGGCAGGAACGCCTCTATTCCGGTCACTTCGTTCGGGAACGCCGACGGGGATTCTTCGGTTTCGCGCAAGGCCAAAGCGCTCCGCCCTTCGTTCATCCGCAAAGTCTGGCCCGACCTTGGCCCCTGGTACGCGTGCTGCCCTATGAGGTTCTCGCGACCATGGCGTGGGAGCGAGTGTATTGGGGGGCACTTTGATGAGCATTGACTTGGAATCGTGCGAGTTGATGGTCGAGCGCTCCGTTGCCGTTTCGTGGGATTCGAGGAGCGGGGACGTGTTGATCGACGCGCTTTTGAGTGACCAGGGAGACCTGAGCGCTGTCGAGCGGTTCGCGCAATTTCACGAGCGAGCCGTCGAGCCGCTTCAGCGGCGGTATTATTCGTCGCTGCTTCCGGCGAGCCCGCCAGGGCCTGGCCAGCAGCTTGCCTTTGAGGTCGACCTTGACCGATGTTCGGGATGCAAGGCGTGCGTGGCGGCGTGCCACACGCTCAACGGGCTTGACGACGACGAGTCCTGGCGTGAGGTAGGGTTGCTGATCGGCGGCCCGATGGCCTTGCCGGTCATCCAGCATGTGACCTCGGCATGCCACCACTGCGTGGACCCAGCCTGCCTGAACGCATGCCCGGTCGACGCCTATGAGAAAGATCCGATCACGGGGATTGTCAAGCATCTCGACGATCAGTGTATTGGTTGCCAGTATTGCACGCTCGCCTGTCCCTACGATGTCCCCAAGTTCCAGGTGAAAAAGGGGATCGTGCGCAAATGCGACATGTGCGCTGATCGTCTGCGGTCGGGGGAAGCGCCCGCCTGCGTTCAGGCCTGTCCCCATGAGGCGATCCGGATCACCGTGGCCGACCGTGAGGACGTGACGGCCCGCGCCCAGGCGGGTGAATTCCTCCCTTCGGCCTTTGATCCCGCGTATACCTCCCCGACGACGCGTTATCTTTCGAGCCATCCCATCGACCTGAGACCGGCCCACCCCAGTCCTCTGAAGCCCGAGCACGCTCATAAGCCCTTGGTGGTGATGCTGGTTTTGACTCAGCTCGCGGTGGGGGCCTTCTTGGTCGAGCTGGCCGCGCGACTGGCGGGGTTTGGTTGGCTTTCGCCCTTGCATACGTGGATGGCTCTGGGGTTGGGCTATGTCGGGCTAGGGGCGAGCCTCATGCACCTGGGCCGACCGTTGCTGGCCTATCGGGCGATTCTGGGGGTCAGGCATTCGTGGCTCTCACGCGAGGTGCTAACGCTCGGGGGTTTCGCCAAGCTCGCGACGGCCCTGGTGGTGGCGGAGCTGTTCGCGCCCGGTTGGCTGGCGGGCCATCCCGGTGCCCGATGGGGTGCCATGGTGGCCGTCGTGGTGGCCGGCATCAGCGGCGTGGCCAGTTCGGTGATGGTCTATCACGTGGTGCGGAGGCCGTACTGGAGTGCCCGCCTGGGAGGTCTCAAATTCGCCGGGACCGCGCTTGTGCTGGGCCTGGCCACGGCGCTCGCGAGCGAAACCGTGGCCTCGCCTGATCGGGCCTTGCTCCCGATCCTCGCCGGGGGGGTGATCCTGAGCATGGCCTTGAAACTCTGGCTCGAATCGCGTGATTGGCGGGTTCAAGATGATGAGGACTCGTCCTTGCGAGAGACCGCCTTGCTCTTGCGGGGCCCGCTCGCGCGGGGGGTGCGATCGCGTTGGCTGCTCGGCGTGGCGGGGGGCGTGGTCTTGCCGGGACTGGTGATCCTGGCCGAGGTCTGGGGGCTGGGCCAAGCGGCCGTCTCGCCGGCGTTCCTGGGATTGGGCTGCTCGATCGCCGGGGAACTCGTCGAGCGTCACCTGTTTTTTCGCGCGGTCGTCCGTCACCGGATGCCCGGGGGGATGCCATGATCAAGGCGATCGCGAGCCGCGAGTCGATCATTGAGCGCATTCAATCGCTGGTCCGCGCGAAGGAAGGGCGGCTGACCAAGGAGCTCGAGCGCGGACCGGGAGGCTTTGGCCTGGGGCAGGTTCCCGCCAGCAAGGCCCCGGACGCGACCACGGACATGGTCTGTGGCTTTTGCTCGACAGGTTGCGGGTTGACGGTGCATCTGAGGGAGGGCCGGGCAATCAACCTGAGCCCGACGACGGAGTATCCCGTCAACCGAGGGATGGCCTGTCCCAAGGGGTGGGAAGCCCTGACCGTTCTGGACTCGCCCGACCGTGCGACCGTCCCATTGCTCCGCGGCCCGGACGGCCGGCGCTGGCCCGTCACCTGGCACGAGGCGATGTCGACCATGACCGAGCGGTTTCGCGCCATCCAGCGAGAGCACGGCGCGGACGCGGTGGCCTTTTTGAGCACCGGCCAGATCGCGACCGAGGAGATGGCGCTTTTGGGGGCGGTCGCGAAATTTGGCATGGGCATGGTCCATGGCGACGGCAACACGCGCCAGTGCATGGCCTCGGCCGCGACAGCCTATAAACAATCGTTTGGATTCGACTCGCCGCCGTTTACCTATCAAGACCTCGAGGAATCCGACTGCGTGGTCATGATCGGCGCCAATCCCTCGATCGCCCATCCCGTGCTCTGGGACTGGTTCACGCGGAATCCGCGCTCGCCCGAACTCTTGGTCGTCGACCCCCGGCGGACCGAGACGGCGATGGCGGCGACCTTGCACTTACCCGTCCGTCCCAAATCGGACCTGGCGCTCTTGTATGGCATCGCTCATCTGCTGATCAAGCGGGACGCGATCGACCGCCCGTTCATCGACGCCCATACCGAGGGGTTTGACGAATTCGCGGCCTTCGTCGAGGGGTTTCACCCCGAGCGGGCCGCGAGCGAGACCGGGCTCGACGCGGGGCTGATCGTCGACGCGGCCGCGCGGATCGAGCGATCCAAACGTGTTTCCTTTTGGTGGACGATGGGGGTCAACCAGAGCCATCAGGGGGTCAAGACCGCACAGGCGGCGATCAATCTGGCGCTCATGACCGGGAGTATCGGGCGGCCGGGGACCGGGGCCAATTCGATCACGGGCCAGTGCAACGCGATGGGTTCGCGGATCTTTTCCAACACGACGAACCTGCTGGGGGGACGTGATTTCGCCAATGCCGACGATCGGG
>JAKBAP010000152.1 GCA_021808995.1 Planctomycetota bacterium
GGGTTCGCTCAGCGGCTGGGTGCTCGGAATGTCTCCGCGGTCCTCGAGCCCACAATCCAGCGGGATCACCCCGAACAGTTCCACGAGCACGCGATTAGGTATCGCGCCGCTCATTCAATCCGGTTCCACGGCCACCAGCCCGACGTCGACCCTCATCACGACCCTGGCGTCGATGACGACCGTGACTCCACCCACGAAGGTCTCGACCCGGCCCGCCCTGGTGGCCACGCCCGCCCCCGCCCCGCCACCCAAGTTTTACGGGTCGGCTGACATCGTCATCGACCACCACCGCCCAAGCTCGGGCCGAAGGGGCAAGCTGAATCCCTTCGACTACCTGTCGAAACGCTTCGACTGAGCCGTTGGTTCCGGGTCGCGGAGTGGGGCCCGCCGTTGGGTTTTTTCACCACGGCGGGTTTCCTTCCCCGACCTATCCTTCTCATGACGGATCTCGCGGGGCCTCACGGACCAAGGGGCGGTCATTCTCGGCGCGGATCTGGCACGCGAAACTTGCTTCTCAAGATTGGGTGGCCTCTCCGATGGATTCTTCGCCTCGCAATCGAAAACCCTCTCGGTCCCGCCGTCGTCTCGACCTCGAAAGCCTTGAGGTCCGCAACCTGCTCTCGAGCGCCGGCATCGCCTCCGTCACCCCAGCCGACGGCGCGCTCTTAACCCAATCTCCCCAGCAGATCGTCGTGACCTTCAACCGCAATGACATCCCGTCGTGGATTAGCGGTTTCGATCTTCAGATCGAGGAGTTGAACGGGAACGGGTCGACGACCCCGCTCTGGAACTCTTCCGATACGCCACCCGAATACACCAATCCTGGTGGAAACCAGCTCATCATTCCCCTCCAGTACATGAACCCCTTTTCCGGCGCGACCCAGAATATCACCCTCCAGCCGGGGACCTATCAAGTCGACCTTCCCGCGTACTCTGGAGTGTCCTACGCGGCCAGCGGAGCGGCCGACGGGCTCACGCCGCTGTGGAATCCGTTCGCGGATTACGCCATCGGGACGTTTACCGTGCTCGGGCAGGGGGCGACCCTGGCGGGAGCGACGAATCTCGGAACCGTCGGGAGCTCGGCCGAGACCGTCTCGGGCTCACTCACGCCGAGCAACTATCAGCAGGCCGTCGACCTCTACAAGGTCAACCTGGCGCGGGGTCACGATTGGCAGCTTGGCCTGAACGTGGTGGCCTCCGCGATCGGCAGCGAGCTTCAGCCGGCGCTCTCGCTCTTTGACGCCCAGGGAAACCTGATCGCGACACGAAACGCCGGGACGGGAACCGCCAGCGACCCCACGGATCCGTATCTCTTCGCGGGGCTCGCTCCCGGCACGTATTACGTCGGTGTCTCGGGGGCGGGCAATTTGCCCAATATCGCCGGCGGCTACAACCCCACCACGGGAACCCCGGGGATCGTTGGGCTCAATCAGGCGGCTGGGCCATATGGATTTCAGCTTGAGCTTGTCGCCACGCCCCACGATCAGCCGGCCCAGGTGACGAGCTTCCAGGTCAATCGCCTGGATGCCCTGAGCCCCGCGCCGACCTCGCTGACGCTCACGTTTTCCTCGGCGATTGGGCTGTCCAATGTCTTCGTGGTCGACGGCCAGCAGCATGCGCTCGAGCTTTACGATTCCCATGGTCAGCTCTGGGCGACGACCCCGGAATCCTACAACACCCAGACCGCGACCCTTCAGCTTATGATCGATGAACCTCTGCCGGCTGGGTCGTACACGCTGGTTGCGCCGACACAGGGGGGGCTCGTCGATCTGACGGGGGCGGCCGTGACCGCGCCCGGCCAACCGGCGGGTGTCCTTGGCACGTTCAACGTGGCACCCGGGATCGCCAACACGGCCGGCGACCTGGGTGTCCTCTGGCCATCCCAGGCCAATAAGGTCTGGCCCACCGCGGCGGATTCGTTCGTCGAACAGACCACTTTGTCGAATCGTTCGCAATCGACGTATCGATTCGTGGTGACGATTCCGGGTTATTACAAGCTCCAGACGCAGGTTGTTGGCGGCTTGACCTCGATGGTCCTCTTTGGCAATGGCCAGACCAACGTTCTATCCACGAGCAGCGTCGGGCTGGCCAACACTTCGGTCAATCTCACCCCCGGCACTTATGAGCTACGGTTCGCCAACACGGGCTCGACCCCGGTCACCGTCGACTGGCTGTTCAAGTACGTCAGCATCGACTGGGAAAAGATCATCGACAATGGCGTCGGCCAGTATTACTCGCTGAGCCTGGGACTGGTTTCGTCCGATGCGTCGTCGGGAGTCTCGGGCTCGTCGGCGATCGTGGCCGCGCCGGCTAACCCTGGGTCTTTCCTGGGAGGTTTTTCCTCCGGTCCGCTCACGAGTTCGCTGTTCGCGACCCAGACATCGAGCCTGATGGGGGCTCCGACGGTGGCGACCGAGTCGATCGGCGTGGTGGGTCCCACCGTGGAATCGGGCTCGATCGCGATCGCCGACGCGGCCACCGGGCTCTTGCCTGGCATCCGCTATCAAGCCTCGGAGGAGCTCGCGGATATCGACGCGACCCTCGCCGGAACCGCGAATACCAGGCCCAGTGTCGACACGAGCGTCGTCCGCGCGGAGACCTCCATCGCGAGCGCCACGGAATCGCGTGGTGCCCAGGCCGACGCCCGCGCGCTGGCGAGCGCCCGCTGGCTCGAGAGCATCGGGAGCATGCTCGAGGATTGGTTTGCCCCCCAGCGCCCGGCCGCGCGGACCTGGGGAGATTCTCCGGAGGAGAGCGCTCCCCTTGCCCTCGCCCAGACCTACGAGGAAGCTCGTCCGATCGAGCGAAACGACGCCTTCGGCGAGACCCGGACCGCCGGCATGGACCCGATCGCCCTGACCGGGCTCGTGGCGGTGGCGGCCGCCACGTATCGTGTTCGTCGAGTCCGATCCGAGAGTAAGCGCCTTACCCTCGCCGGATCGACGAAAGGATTCCGCCGCTCGATCCCCGCTCCTCATTCCGCGGTCACCCGCATGCCCGCGACCTGGGTTCGACCCAGGGATTGATTCCCGCTCCCGGAATTGGCCGCGCCGGGCACCGGTTTCCCCGCCGCGGGGCGATTGTAGGGGCCGCTCCCAAGAACACCCGCCAAAGGCCCGTTGACTTCGCGTCCGTGTTACGCGAGTTTTAATGGGTCGGTTTTGCAAGTCCTCGATAGGAATTGACGAACTCCCTTGGATCTTGATCCATCCTGTCGGCGGGCCTTGGCATCCTTGGGCAACACCACGATCAGGACGAAAGGGGCAGCCGTGGCTCTGAGTTCCAAGCCCGTCGCCGGGGTCGCGACCAAGCCGCCGAGCGGGGCGGGTCAGCCGGGCTCCGCGCAGGCTGTTCGCGACGAGATGGCCCACGCCTTTCGTCTGCATCAATCCGGTGAGCTCGCCGGGGCGATCAGGGCCTATCAGGGCGTCCTGGCTCGCGATCCGTCCCACGCCGACGCCTGCCACTTGCTCGGCGTCGCCAAGCATCAACTGGGCCGTTCGGCCGAGGCGATCGAGCATATCACGCGGGCGGTCGCGCTCCGACCAGGCGTTCCGGCCTTTCATGCCAATCTCGCCGAGGCCTACCGCGCGATCGGCCAGTTCGAGCGCGCCGTCGGATGCTGCCGGACAGCCCTCCACCTCTGGAAAGACTACCCCGAGGCCCATAATAACCTCGGACTCGCCCTCCAGTCCCTGGGAAAAAACGACGAGGCCATCGAGCATTTCCAGACCTCGCTCGCGCTCCGCCCCGACGACGCGATGACCCACTCCAACCTGGCGACCGCGCTTCGAACCGTGGGAAAGCCCGACCTGGCCCTCGAGCATTTTCGCAAGGCCGTCGAGCTCAATCCCAGGCTCCCCCAGGCTCAGACCAATCTCGGGCAATTCCTGCTCGACCTGGGCAAGCCCGAGGAAGCCCTTCCGCATTGTCGCGAGGCGGTCTCGCTCCAGCCCGACCTGGCGGAAGCCCACAATAACGTGGGCAACGTCCACCGCGCGCTCGCACAATACACCGACGCCCGCGCGAGCTATTTCGAGGCCCTCCGCATCAACCCCGAGCTGACGCTGGCGCATGCGAATCTCGGGCTCGCGCTTCAGAAAGAGGGGCGACTCGAGGAAGCCATGCCCTGGTTCCGACGGGCCAGCGAGCTCGAGCCCAACTCGATCCTCTATCTGGGTTATCTGGCGGACGCGGCGAGCGAATCCGATCAGAACGAACTGGCCGCCGATTGTTACCGAAAGATGATCGAAATCGACCCGACCCGACCGCTGAGCTATAACAACCTGGGCTGGCTGATCCAGGAGCAAGGGCTCCTCGACGAAGCCCGCGGCCACTACGAGACCGCCCTGGCCCTCGAGCCCTCTTTCCCACCATCCCTCATCAGCATGGGGGGCCTTCAGGAAGAACTCGGCAAACTCGAGGAGGCCGAGGGCTTCTTTCGCAAGGCGCTCGAAGCCCATCCCGGGCATACGATCGCGCTCGCGAGGCTCTCGACCCTGCTCCGCGGCAAGATGTCGGACGAGGATCAAGACCTGCTCGAGAGCAGGCTGCTCGATACCACCCTTCAGGACGGGGTGCGTGGGACCTTGCTGTTTGGGCTCGCGCACGTGTACGACGCCCGCGGCCGACACGACGAGGCCGCCGATTGCCTGAAACAGGCCAACGCCGCCGCCCTGGCCGAGCTCGAGCAACGAAGGCAAGCCTATTCGCCCCAAGAGCACGAACGCTTCGTCACCAACACGATCGGAACCTTCACGCCCGAGTACTTTCAGCGCTTCCAAGGAGCTGGGGTCGAGAGCCGTCGGCCGGTCTTCATCATCGGATTGCCGCGATCGGGCACGACTTTGATCGAGCAAGTCCTCTCGAGCCACTCACGCTTCCATGGCGCGGGCGAGCTCATGATCGTCCGACAACATTTCGAGGCGATCCCCTCCCTCATGAAACGCCAGGGACCCCCCATGGCGTCCCTTCCGGAGCTACCCCCCGAGGTCGCCCGCGAGCTCGCCCTGAAACACGACGCCAGGCTCGCCGAACTCGGCGGCCAGGCATCGCGCGTCAGCGACAAGATGCCAGATAATTATATGTATCTAGGTTTCATACGGATCATGTTCCCGAACGCGACCCTGATTCACTGCCGCCGCGACCTTCGCGATATCGCCGTCTCGTGCTGGATGACCAACTTTCGGAGCATTCGCTGGGCCTGCCATCCCGGCCATATCGCCAGCCGATTCCAGCAATACCTGCGCCTGATGGACCACTGGAAACAAGCCCTACCCTCGCCCATCCAGGAGGTGAATTACGAGGAAAGCGTCGAGAATCTCGAGGCGGTGGCGCGGCGGCTGATCGCGGCCTGTGGGCTCGATTGGGAGCCCGCCTGCCTCGAATTTCACAAGAACGACCGACCCGTCCGCACCGCCAGCGTCACCCAGGTGCGCCAGCCGGTCTATAAAAAATCGCTCGCGCGTTGGAAAAAGTACGAGCGATCGATCCCCGAACTGTTCGCCGACCTGCCGGTTTAGACCAACCTGGGTTGCCTGGCGACAACGTTGGCTCTCGGGACCCGTTGGCGTGGCCTAGGCTCGAGTGAGGGTTGTAACGAGCCTACAAGTCACGCACCCGAGAGAACGGCATGGCAAACGCCGCACGGAGATCCCGCGCGCCTTCCACAAGAGCGCTCGGGCTGGCCCTGGAAACGCTGGAGCCACGGCTAGTCATGGCCGTCTACGGGCCAACCCCTTTCGAGGCCGCCCAGTCGGTCCTGGCCCGACCCGCCATCCTGGGGTTGGTCGACGTGGCCGCGTCGTCGGGAGTCGCGAACCCCGCTCGGACGACCGGGTCCGCGACCGCGATCGGCCTGACGCCCGGGCAGATTCAAATGGCGTATGGCTTTACCGGGATCACCTTTGGTTCGGTCGTCGGCAATGGGGCGGGGCAGACGATCGCGATCGTCGACGCGTATGACGATCCTTATCTGGTTGGGACCGGATCGGCGGGGTTCGCGACCAGCGACCTGGCCCGGTTCGACCAGGCGTTTGGCCTTCCCGCCCCGCCGAGTTTCATCAAGCTGGGCGAGTATGGCGGTTCCGTGCTACCGGGATTGGACCCGGCGGGCGCGGGCAATCCCTCGGGGAATTGGGAAACCGAGGAAGCGCTCGATGTCGAGTGGGCCCACGCCTTGGCCCCAGCGGCGAATCTGGTGTTGGTCGAGGCCAATTCGGCCAGTAGCGCGGACCTGTATCAGGCGGTCTCGACCGCGAAGTCGCTCGCCGGGGTGACGGTGGTCTCGATGAGCTGGGGCTCGTCCGAATATCAGTCTGAGCTCATGTTTGATAACGTCTTCACGACGCCGGCCGGCCATCCTGGGGTGACGTTCGTGGCGTCGACGGGTGATTCGGGGGCTCCGGGCGAGTACCCGTCGTATTCCCCAAACGTGGTCGCGGCCGGCGGCACGACGCTGACTCTCGGTCCTGGGGGGGGCTACGGGTCCGAGACGGGCTGGTTGGGCGGCGGCGGTGGGACGAGCGTATACGAGCCCGAACCCTTGTATCAACAGGGGGCCCAATCCACGTCCATGCGAACGACCCCTGATCTGTCGTTTAACGCGGATCCCAACACGGGGGTCGCGATTTGCGATCAGTATAACGACGGCCAAGCGCAACCGTGGGAGCAAATCGGAGGGACCAGTGTCGCCGCCCCCAGCCTGGCGGCCCTGTTCGCGATCATTGACCAGGGTCGAATGGTGTCTGGCTCGACTCCGCTCGACGGGCCGAGCCAGACGCTTCCGATGCTTTATCAAGCCGGCGCGACCGCCTTTCACGATGTCACCACGGGCTCGAATGGCGGATACACGGCCAAGCCTGGTTACGACGAAGTGACGGGCCTTGGCAGCCCGGTCGCGAACGTACTGGCGGCGGATCTGGCCGGCACGCGAAATCCCAGCCCGACCGCCCAGGTTGTGATCGCGACCGAGCCCTCCGCGAATGTCACGGCGGGACAGGGATTTGGGCTCGTCGCGCGGGTCGAAACCGGGGCAGGGGTTCTGGAATCAGGGTTTAACGGCAAGGTCACCGTCACCCTCGCGAACGGCCCCCAGGGAAGTACGCTCGGAGGCTCCGTCACGGTGACCGCGGTCGGAGGCGTTGCCGAGTTTTCGAGTCTGTTTTTGACCGAGGCGGCGAGCGCGGACACGCTCCGCGTGGCGGGCGCGGGGGCTTCGGCCATCACCACCCCGATCGCGGTCACGTCCGGGGCGGCGGCGGGTCTGGTGGTGATCGGCCAGCCTCCCACTCAGGTCAACGAGGGGAGCGCTTTCGGGCTCGAGGTCGCGGTCGTCGACCGATTCGGCAATCTTGTCGCGAACTACAGCGGCCTGGTTGGCGCATCGGAGGCGGCCGGCCCTGTCCCAGGCGCGCTCGCGGGCCAGACCTTGGCCCTCGCGGTTGGCGGGATCGCCGTCTTCACCGACCTCGCCCTCGAAGCGCCCGGGGGGGGCTTCGTGATCGACGTCGGTGCCCAGGGGCTCTCTCTCGCGTTCTCCACGCCGATACACGACCTCGCCCCTCCTCGCTCCGTTCGGCCCCATTTCCACTTCGCGCATCCCAAGGCTCACCCCGTCAAGAAACGATTTCCGCGGCACGACAAGGTCGTCCATCGGAAGGTCCACCCTCGGCACTGATCACGCCGGCAAGGGCTCAGGATCGGCCCAGGACGACGGGGACATCGACCGGCTTGCCATCGCGGACCACGGTCACTCGGATCGTCTCGCCGGGCTTATGCTTTTCAACCTCGGTCAGGAGCTCCTCGACGGTGCGGACTCGCTTGTGCTCGACCGCGACGATCAGGTCGGCGGTGTCGGGATCGATGGAGCGTCTCACGAATCCGGGCGCGAGCCGCTCGACGCGAACCTGGGCCGGCATGATGCCCGCTCGCTCGGCGGGCCCCCCCTCGACCAGGGCCATCACGAGCAGTCCCTCGCCGCTCGCGTAGACGCGGGTGATTCCCAGGTCCGCGCGGATCACGCGGCCGTTCTCGATGAGCTGGCCCAGGATGCGGCTGATCGCGTTGATCGGGACGGCGAAGCTGATCCCCGCCGATTGGCCGACGTTCGAGACGATGGCGGTGTTCATGCCGATAACCTGTCCACGCGAATTGAGGAGCGGCCCGCCGGAGTTTCCTGGGTTGATGGCGGCGTCGGTCTGGATGATCCCCTTGATCATCCGCCCGTTTTTAGCCTTGAGCGAGCGGTCCAGGCTGCTCACGATGCCCGAGGTCAACGTGCGCTCGAGCCCAAAGGGATTGCCCAGGGCCAGGATCTTTTGACCCACGAGGACGGTCGAGGAATCACCCAGAACCACCGGAAAGAGCTTTTCCGGCGGGACCTTGACCACAAGGACGGCGACATCGTTGGATGCGTCCGCGCCGAGGATCCTGGCGTCGTGGGTCGAGCCGTCAAACAAGGTCACGCGGACGGCGTTCGCCCCTTGAACCACGTGATAATTGGTGAGGACGCGGCCCCCTTTATCGAGCACGAAACCCGACCCGGTCCCCGTCGAGGTCTCGTCGCCAAAAAAACCGGAGACCTCGGCCTCGGTCGTGATGTTCACGACGCTCTTGTTGACGGTGGCGTAGACGTGGACATTATTGCGCTCATCGGGGTCGAGATTCTTGAGGACATCCTCGGGAACGGGAGGGGGTGGCGAGGGGGGTTGCGGCTCGGTCGCGATCGCGACCGGCTCGGGAGGGTTATCAGCCCCGAGCGCGAGGGGCAGGGGGGCTGGGTTGATCGGGTGCCGTTGGGCCAGTAGCCGCCCTCCCGTGATGGCCGCCACGAGTGACAGGGTGGCGAGCGCGGTCGCCGCGTGGCTCGCGAGGGATTTCCAGGGATGATTCATCGTCGACGTCTCCGATTGAGAGCCTGAATCCGCCGACCTCGGCGGACCCGCCGTTTCACTTCCGTCCCGAGCCGGCACCATGCCCGGCCCCAGCCTCTCGATCCAGATGGAATTATAGCGATTCCCACGATCGCTTCGACCGCGATCTCGCCCCACGCGCGACTGGACGCATCGGGCGGCTCGTGCCAGAATGTCGTGGTGCGACGAAATCGGCGATCCCTCCCCGGGATCGCGGCACACGTGAAGTCGGCTTCCGCCCATGCTTCCCAAACCGCCAGGAGTAGACCACCCCATGCGACGTTTCCCAGGCTTGGCATCAGGGATCGTGGTCGTCGCGGGGTGCGTTGCCCTCTTGCCCGGCCAGTCCGCCCGCGCGCAGGTCGCCGCCACCGAGACGGCGGCCAAGCTCAAGCCCGCGCCCGGTCTCGAGGCCAAGCTCTGGGCCGCCGAGCCGATGCTGCTGAATCCCACGACCATCGACGTCGATTCCCGGGGCCGCGTCTGGGTCGCCGAGGGGCTCAATTATCGCCTCACCCGGGGAGGGAATCGCCGATTCCATCGCATTGAGGAGGCCGATCGCATTCGAATCCTGGAAGACACCGACGGCGATGGCAAGGCCGATAAGTCAACCATCTTCGCCGATCACGTCTTTCCCGTCCCCATGGGTATCGCCGTCGAGGAACATCACGACACGAGCGGTCACTATACCGGCTGCCGCGTCTTCGTCGGCAACAGCCCCGACCTGCTCGTGCTCGAGGACACCGATGGCGACGACAAGGCCGATAAGCGCTATCCCCTGCTCACGGGTTTTGGCGGGGTCGACTCTGATCATGGCGTCCATGGCATGGTCCTGGGCCTCGATGGCAAGCTCTATTTCAGCCATGGCGACGGCTGTTGCTCGGTCCAGCAAGACCACTCGGAACGGCAGCGGAATTTCGACGTCCACGATAAGGGGGGCCGACACGTCTCGAGCGACCAGCTCGCGAATTCGCTGAGGGTCGACCGCGACGGAACCAATTTTGAAGTCATCTGCGATCGGCAGCGAAACAATTACGAGGTCGGCCTGAACGCCTTTGGCGAGATCTTCGCGAGCGACAACGACGACGACGGCAATCGCGGCTGCCGCGTGATCCAGGCCATGGACGGCGGCCATTTCGGCTATCACACCCCGGGTAGCCCGTTGCATTGGGGCGAGGACGTTCCCGGGAACGTGCCCAAGCTCGTCGGCACCGGCAACGGCAGCCCCTGCGGGATCATGGTCTACGAGGGCTCGCTCTTGCCCGCCGAATACCGAGGCGCGATCCTTGAAGTCGACGCCGGCACTCGACAGGTGAATTTCTTTCCGCTGTCGCGCCAGGGGGGCTCGTACCGCACGGAATACAAGGTGTTCCTCTCGGGGACCGACCCCTGGTTCCGGCCGGTCGACGCCTGCGCGGGTCCCGACGGATCAATCTATGTCGCCGACTGGTACGATGCCGGCGTGGGGGGCCATGGCTTTAGCGACCAGACCACCGGGCGGATCTATCGGGTCGCGCCCGTGGGCAACACCCCGGCCAGGATCAAGACCGACTTCGGCACGCTCGATGGCCTCATGAAAGCCCTTCGATCGCCCAATATCGCCACCCAGGACGCGGCTCGCCGGGGCCTGATCGCCCTGGCCAAGACCCAGCCCGCCGGCGAGAAGCTCGGCGAAATGGCAATGCATGACGCCGACCCGATCATGCGGGCGCGAGCACTCTGGGTCTGGAGCGCGATTGATGGACTCGCCCCCACGACGATTCTGTTGAACATCAAGGCCAGCGGCGACGAGCCCCGCATTCGCGCCCAGGTCGTCCGCATGATCGCCCGCGACTGCCGGAGGAATGGCCGCGTGGAATACGCCAAGGGCTTGTCCCAGCCGCCGGCTCTGGAGCCCTGGGTGCTTGAGACCTTGAAGCTCGCGGCAAAGGACCCCGATGCCCAGGTCCGGCGCGAGGTCATCCTGGCCCT
>JAKBAP010000153.1 GCA_021808995.1 Planctomycetota bacterium
GTCGATGTCCCCGGGGGGGTGGTCGGGGATGTCTTGAGCGAGGCCGAGCTGTTTCGGCTCAGGCGAACCTATGCTGGGGCGGTGACGCTGGTCGATCGGTGGCTGGGGGTGTTGTTTGACGCCCTTCGCGCGATGGGCCGGATGGACGACACGATGATTGTCTTCACGAGCGACCAGGGCGAGCCGCTGGGCGAGCATGGGTTTGTCCGCCGGTTTCGGCCGTGGCTCAATGAAGAGCTGATTCATACGCCCCTGATCATTCGGATGCCCAAGGGGGCCCATGGGGGCTCTCGCCGGATGGCGCTTGTCCAGACGGTCGACCTGCTGCCGACGGTGGTGAGCGCCCTTGGGCTACCGCCGATCGATCCCGAGCAATCGGTGATTCACGGGCACGACCTGTTGCCCCTGATTCGCGGTGATCAGACTCGGGTTCGCGACTATGTCTGCCTGGGGATGGACGCGGCCGAGTTCGCGATTCGGAACCATCTGTGGCATCTGATCGTCCCGATCGAGACCGACCCCGACGAGCCCCGCGCCCCCGAGCTCTATCGCAAGCCCGAGGATCGCTGGGACCAAAACAACGTCATCGAGCAGCATCCCGAGGTCGCGGAACACCTTGAGCTAACGCTTTGGCGTTTCATCGAGGCCCTGGGCAAGGACGGGCTGGACGGGCTGCCCCCCCTGCGCGATATCGCTCGGCTGGGCACCAGTTAGCCGGACCGAGGGGGACTGAAGCACCGGGTCGCCCTCGGGAAACAACTGGCTGATCAGGAGGGCGGGCGCGATTCCCCCGGCCTCGGCCGCGGCGACGGGGGCTGGCCTGGCAGCCTGCGCGACGGGTGCCTTGGGCGCGACCGCGACCGGGGCGGGTTGCGGCGCGGGTGAGGCGCTGGCCTGGGGCGTGGCGGCCGCCTGGGGCGTGGCGGTCGCCTGGGGCGTGGCGGCCGCCTGGGGCGTGGCCGCGGGCTTTTGACACGTGGGGCAGGTGCAGCATGAGCAGCAGCCAAAGCCCCGACCAAACCCCTGGCCCAGGTCCTTGCATTTTCGCAGGAAGGCCATCGTATACTGGCCAGGATGCCAGTGGTTGTGTTGATGGGCTGGGATCGCGGCCTGGGGCGTGGGTGCCGGTGGTTGTGGCGGCACGGGGGCCGGGGTTGGTTTCCGGGGCGCGGGCGGAGTGGGCGCTTGCGGACTCGCGACCGGTCGGGCCTTGGTTCGTTTCGCGACCTCGTAATAGGCCGGCGGGAATTGCACCGGCGGGAACTGGGCCGAGGCGTAAACGGTCGGCTTGGCATGCGACCAGGGCCATTTGAATAACGATTCGCGGGGCACGCCGGCCTCGACCACCGTCTGAGCCTGGGCCGTGGCCGTGGCCTGGGCGGGCGCTTCCGTGGCGGGCGGCTTGGGCTTGGGCGTGATCTGGGGAACCGGCGGCGCGGGGGGCGGTGTCGTGACCGGCGCTGGCGATACGGGCCTGGGCGTGGGTGCCGGCTCTGGGGTGGTGGGCTTGGGCGTGGGTGCCGGCGCTGGGGTGGTGGGCTTGGGCGTCTCGGTCGGCGTTGGCATTGCCGGCGCGATCGATGGCGGAGGCGAAGCAGGTGCCTCGGGCTTGGTGATCGGGGGCGCTGGCGGGATCGTGGGCTTGGTGATCGTGGGGGCTGGGGGGATCGCGGGCTTGGCCGGCTCCTGCGCGGCGGTTTGAGCGATGACCGGCTCGGCGACCGGCTCGGTATCCATCAGCAGAGCAGGGGGCGCTGGGGGCTCGGATTCCACGGTTGAGCTCGCGGCGGCGGTTGTGGCCGGCGCGGTCTCGGGCGCGGTCGAGGCCAATCGAGGCACCACGTCGACCGTGGGCATCGTCGGCGGTTCCTGGGCCGGCGGGGTGTTGGTCACGCTCGAGGCCGAGAGGTCGCGGGGCAAGAGCGAGTCGTCGGTCAGGGTCGCGCTCTGGACACCGGATGCGCTTCCGGCCGGTTCGTCAGCGCTGGCCTGGTGGGCGTTCACGTCGAGCTCGACGTCGCTCGGGGCCGCTGGAAGGCTGTGGGGCTTGGCTTTTCGCGCCTGGGCCGAGAGATGAACCGAGGGGGCGTCGTCGACGGGGTCGCTGCCGGGGAAGGCGTCCATGCGGCGATGGTTACCGGGGTCCGCCGGCTGCCGGCGCGACCAGGGGAAAAAGCGAAAGCCGGTGGGTGGAAGCGGTTCGGGCCAGACGCTCTCATAGGTGGCGGCGGATTTTTGGGCTTCCAGGCGCTCGTTTTCGGTGGCCTGGGCGACGGGGTCGTTCACCGAGCTGGGAGCGCGAAACCAGGAAAAGAGTCCTGGTCTGGCGGTCTGGGGAGGTCCGGCGTCCGCCTGGGGCGGGGCGAACCATTCCCGTTGTTGGAAGCCAGCGCATCCTGGCAAGGCGGCCAGTATCGCGATCCCGATGAGTGCCAGCCCAGGCGGCCGTTTCATGGCGTATCCTCCCGCCGCGTCGTCGTTTTGTTCGTCCGTGAACCATGGGCTTTAAGCTGCTCCGAGCCGAGCCCACGTGATCCTAGATCGGCGTCGCGGAGACCCGCTTCACGACGTTTCCATCGGCTTGTGGCGAGTCTGGCCGCTACAATTCCTACCTTGAGGAAAAACTTTCCATTTGCCAGCTTCGGCACAATGTGAACAATGGGACGGACTGGTCGGGTTTTACGGCGTTTTTCCCCGCGGTCACCGGCCGTTGGGAGGATCGACCGAACGTCGTGCGAGGTTGACAAGATGATCGATTCGGAAGCGACCAAGCGGTTCATGAACGCGCCCTGGCTGAGCGACGTTTCCCCGGAATGCAAGCAGGCGATCGCCGCCGCCATGGAGGAAAGGCGCGCGGGCGCTGGGACGGTTTTGCTGGCCCAGGGGCAGCCCAACGATCACCTGACCTTCCTGATCGAGGGGACCGCCGATATCGAGCGTGATCGAGGCCACGGCCGGCCCGAGCGGATCACCGTGCTGTCCGCGCCTGCCGTGTTTGGGACCACGTCGTTCTTTCAGCCCAACCCGCCGACGGCCACCGTGAGGTCCAGTTCGGATGTCTGGATGCTCACGCTCTATCACCCCGCCCATGAGGAGCTGAGGCGACACAACCCCCAGGCGGCCGAATCCCTGGCGGTCGCCGTCGTCCGGGTCCTGTCGGAGCGATTCGACCTGATCGACGGGCTCTTCAGCGAGTTCATCAGCCGGCATTCGTCCCAGACCAGCCAGGCGACACCCAGCGAATGGTCCGACTTTCGGGCCCGGCTCTTCGACGAACGGGGCGTGTAGATCACGTTTCACCGGCTCTCGCCCCAGGCCCAAAGCCCTCGAGCTCGTCCCCTCGGCGAGCAATCCAGGCGGGCTCGATTGACGTTCGTGCCGATGGACTTCAAGATAAGACGGATCGCGGGTTTGGATCGGACGTGTTGGTGGTCGACCGCGTGTTCTCTTTCCTCCTCGTCCCCGATCGTGGGATATGCTGGGTTTCATGAGTCCAAGATCGCCCGAAAAATCGAGTCACTGGCACCCTTCGTTCGACCGACTGCTCGAGACAGTCCGCGAATGCGGCCCCCACGGACACCTGGCCGACGTCAAGGACGCGCTTCGGCCCGTGCTTGGGCCCAATCGGCCGCTTGTGATCCTTTGTCCACACGCCGATGATGGCGCGATCACGGCGGCCTGCCTGCTCCATGAATACGCGGTTCGGGTTGGGATGCCGGTGGTCGAGGTGCTGGTTTTCGCGGGTGAGCGCAACGTGGCCGCCCCCTGGCTCAACACGGAGAAAAAGGTCACGGTTCGCGAGGCCGAGTTCCGGCTCGAGTGCAACGTTCTGGGGGCCGAGGCGGTCTGCTGGGAGCTCGAGGCCTATCGCATGCCGGGCTATCAGCCGACGGCGGGCGACGTTGACAAGGTTGTGTCGTGGTTTGCCTCGCGCCGGCCCGGGGCGGTGATTGTCCCGCCGGCCAACGACGCCCACGTGGCCCACCGGATGACCCGCGCCCTGGCCGCGATTGGCCTGGTCGGGGCCTCGCTCGACGATTGCCTGGTGATGACCGGCTGGACCCCCTGGGGGCCGATTCCCCAGCCCAACGCCTATCTTTCGTATGACGGTGAATCGGAACGCACCAAGGAATGGGCGATTCATTGCCATGCGTCGCAGGTCTTGCTGACCGATTACACCAAGTATTGCTCGCACCTGGGCCGCGCCTACGCCGCCCTCACCCGAGAATGGGCCGAGGGTCATAGCCTGGCCGGCCGCGCCCACCGCACCGACGAACGATTCGTGGGCGTCGAGCTCTTCCAGATCGAATCGTACGACCCCGACCGCGCCAATGGATACCCCGCCGACCCGATCCAGATCGCGCTTGGGATCCTGTGCGGGCGGATCACGATCGAGAGCCCCAGCCCCGCCGAGATCCTCGCCTCGCGCGTATCCCCGGCCCCCGTGTGAACCACGGCCGGCCCACCATCGACAGCCCTCCTCTAGGAGCCTCGGCTTGAAGACGCCTCCGTCGCGGACGCTGTTTCTCTCGGGAATGGATGTCAAGCTCTACCCCGACCCGGAATCGGCCTCGATCGCCGCCGCCATGCTTATCGAGCAAGTCATCGTCGACGCCCGGGCCAAGCGGGGCAAGGCCGTCCTCGGCCTCGCCACCGGCTCGACCCCCAGGCGCGTCTACGCCCACCTGGTCGCGCGCCATCGGGCCGGCGAACTCTCGTTTCGCGACGTCTCGACCTACAACCTCGACGAATACTACCCCATCGCCGCCAACGATCCCTTAAGTTATCATACCTATATGTATGATAACTTATTTAAGTTCATCGACCTGGCTCCCGAGCGGGCTCATCTTCTGGACGGCACGATCTCGGAGGGGCTCGCCGGGGCGCACGCGGGGCTGTTTGAGCGCTCGATCGAGGCCGATGGGGGCCTGGACGCGCAGCTCCTGGGGATCGGGCGGAATGGTCATATTGGCTTTAACGAGCCCTCGGATCTGACTCCGGAGGCGGCGATCAAGCTTGGGACGCGGCTGGTGGAATTGCATCCGACGACCAGGTCCGACGCGGCGGCGGAATTCGGGTCGGTGGAGCGCGTGATCCCGCGGGCCTTGACCCTGGGGATCGCGACGATCCTGTCGGCGCGGTCGATCATCATGCTGGCGACGGGCCCGCACAAGGCCGAGGCGGTGGCGGGGGCTCTCCTGGGCCCGGCGACCGCGCAATTGCCGGCCTCGCTGTTATCGTACGCGGCGGCGCGGACGACCTGGCTCATCGACCACGCCGCGGCCCGGGGGCTCGAGTAGGGGCCGCGAAGGCACGCGCGACCAATGGTCAACCTTTCGGTGTCGATTTCGGACCGCTCGGCGACGTTGAATAACCTCGCGCGGGATCGTCGACCTCGACGATCTGGTTAAACTTGCATGGACTTTCCCGCTCTCGCTGTTCCTATCTCCGACCTTTGACGCGTCCGGTTGCCTGCCTGGACGGTTCCGGAGTACGATGAAGTCATGGAACCCACCGCCGCCCAAGCGATGAACGCCGCGACGCGATCGGCCCCCGCCGACGCCCCCGATCACTCCGCCGACCGGTGCCGCGTCGTGAGCACTCCTGGCGTCTGCGGCGGACGGCCTCGGATCGACGGTCACCGGATCCAGGTCGAGGACGTCGCGATCCGGCACGAGCGAATGGGGATGTCCCCCGACGAGATCGTTGCGGATCTCCCTTCAATCACACTCGCCGAAGTCCACGCCGCGCTGGCTTACTATTACGACAACCGCCAACGGATCGACGCCGACATCGAGGCCGCCAAGCGTTACGCCGACGAGCGCAAGGCGAAATCGGGACCCTCGCGGCTCCAGGAGAAACTCCGGCAAGGGAAGGCGGATGCCCAGGACGATTCGTTTCCACCTGGATGAGAACTCCTCGAAGGCCATCGCTGGCGGATTGAGGAGGCGCGGCATTGATGTCACGACGACGCCCGAAGCGGGTCTCACGGGGGCCAGCGACGAACAGCAGGCCGCCTTCGGACTGACCGAACGACGGGTTCTCTTCACCCAGGACCACGACTTTCTTCGTCTCGACGCCGCGGGTGTTCCTCACGCGGGCATCGCATACCGCGCCAAGGACACCATGACCACTGGAGAGCTCATTCAAAGCCTCGTCCTGATCTGGGAACTCCACGAACCCGATGAGATGGCGGGCCGCGTTGAGTACCTCTGAAGCCATGGCCAGCCATGGGTACCCGAGTTTGAAACGGCGGCAAGACGAGTTTCACCAACAATCCCAGGAGCTCCCGCTTTCCCCGGGCATCTCAGGCTCCATACAGCCCATGCGACGTGATATACGCCTCGACCCCGCGCGGGACCAGGTAACGCACGCTCCTTCCCGCCGCCAGCCGCCCGCGAAGATCGCTCGACGCGATACCGATGGGGGGAATCGTCACCACCACCACCCCTCGAGCCGCTGGACCCAGATCGGGAAATCGCGCTCGATCAACCTCCAGACCGCCAGGCCGATTGACCACCACGATCGTCGCCAGGCTCGCGATTCGATGGGGCTCGCGCCAGCCCGGCAAATCGGCCAGGCTGTCAGCGCCGATCAGGAAAAACAGGTCGTCGCCAGGATTTGCTCGGGTCAAGGCGTCGAGCGTCTCGACACTGTAATGCGGGCCCGGCCTGACGGTCTCGACATCCGACACCACGAAGGCGGGGTTGCCCGCGGTGGCCAGCCGGGCCATCTCCAGGCGATGGCTGGCGGCCGTTCGCTCGCCAGGCTTGTGCGGCGGCGAGCCCGCCACGACAAACAAGAGCCGATCGAGGGCGCATGCCTCGCGGCACTGCTCGGCCAGCACCAGATGCCCTAGGTGGATCGGGTCGAACGTCCCCCCGAAGATCCCCAGTCGCATCGCTCGCGCTCCCCATCGGGTGCTCGTCTGGACGCTCGTCCAGAAACCGTGTGAACTATCGGAATGCCCGGGCGCGTGGGATCGGTTCCCGCGCGACCTCGCCCGCAAGACGACATTAGGTTTGAACCATGGACCTTGTCAACGATCCCGACGCCCCCGACGAGCCCACCGCCAGCCACGCCCGCGCTCCCCGCCAGGCGACCTGGTTTGGCCTGGGTGCCGAAAACGAGGCCGGCGAGCGGTTCGTCGGCGTTGTCTTCAATCGGCCGATCGACCAGGCGTTTACCTATCGGGCGGCGGGCGCGCTCGGGCCGCGGGTCCAGCTCGGGCAGCGGCTGCTGGTCCCGTTCGGCCGCGGGTCGAAGTCGGCGGTGGGCTATTGCGTGGACGCCGACGCCCCCTTGCCAGACGGGATCGAGCCGGCCCGGATTCGCGACGTGCTCGAGATCCTCGACCCCACCCCGCTGCTCGACCATCGGATGCTCGAGCTCACCCGCTGGATGGCCGACTATTACGCCTGCGCCTGGGGCCAGGCCCTCGACGCCGTCGTGCCGGCCGGGGTTCGCGGTCGCGCGTCCACGCGGTTCAGCGTCTTTCTGGTCGTCCCAGAGGAAACCCAGCGAGCGCTCGCCGCCGGAACCCTCGAAACCGCCCTCACTCCCAAGCAAAAGGCCGCCATCGCCGTGATGATGAGCCATCCCGAGCCCCTCACGATCGCCGACCTGGGGCGAATGGCCGGGTGCAAGTCGACCCCGATCAAAGCGCTCATCGAGCGTGGCCTGTTACACACCGTCCGCCGCCGCGTCGCGGCCCAGCCACCCACGGATCACGAGGAATCGAGCGCGGCCGCGATCGAGCGATCCGCCCCCTCGCTGACGCCCGAGCAAACCGGCGTCCTGGACCGGCTCGCGCCCGCGCTCGATGGCGACGGCTTCGCCCCGTTCCTGATCCACGGGGTGACGGGGAGCGGCAAGACCGAGGTTTATCTCTCGGCCATCGAGCGGGTGGTCGCCCGAGGACGCGAGGCGATCGTGCTCGTGCCGGAGATCAGCCTCACGCCCCAGACCATCCGGCGATTCCGCCGGCGGTTCGACCGCGTGGCCGTCCTTCACAGTCATATGGGCGACGCCGAGCGCACCCGCCAGTGGCAAAGCATCGCCGCTGGCCAGGTGCGAGTGGTCGTGGGAGCGCGCTCGGCCGTCTTCGCCCCCGCCCGACGGCTCGGACTGATCGTGATCGACGAGGAACACGAGACCTCATTCAAACAAGAAAACACTCCTAGATACCACGCGCGCGACCTGGCCGTGAAGCGGGCCAGCCTCGAGCGGATCCCGATCTTGCTGGGGTCGGCGACCCCCTCGCTTGAGAGCTGGCATAACGCCAACCTGGGCCGCTATACCCGGTTAGAGATGCCCAGCCGGGTCGGCGGCCGCGCGATGCCCGGGGTCGAAATCATCGACCTGCGTGGCGAGAAAACGCACACCGGCGGCCTGTCGGAAACCCTGCGAGGGGCGACGAACGAGGCCCTCGACGCGGGCGGACAGGTGATCCTCATGCTCAATCGCCGTGGCTTTCATACGTTTGTGCTCTGCCCGCGTTGCGGCCAGGTGGTCAAATGCGGATCGTGCGACGTGGCGGCGACCTATCACAGGGATCGGCGGGCGCTTGTCTGCCACCTCTGCGGCGCAGAGAGGCAACCCCCCCAGAGCTGCCCGCATTGCCAGTCGCCGCGGCTCCATTACGGCGGCATCGGCACCGAACGGCTCGAGCGCGAGGTCGCGGCCCTCTTCCCTGGCGTCGCCGCCGCCCGCATGGATTCCGACACCATGAGCGCTCACGGCAGCCATGAAACCACCCTGGCGGCCTTCAAATCCGGCGAGATCCGGATCCTGATGGGCACCCAGATGATCGCCAAGGGGCTCGATTTCCCCAACGTGACCCTGGTCGGGGTCGTCAACGCCGACACGGCCCTTCACCTGCCCGACTTTCGCGCGTCCGAGCGGACCTTTCAACTGGCCGCCCAGGTCGCCGGCCGCGCGGGCCGCGGCGACCGGCCTGGACGGGTCTTGATCCAGACCTATTCGCCCGACCATCCCGCCATCAGCCTGGCGGCCCACCACGACTACACGACCTTCGCCGAGCAAGAGCTCGCCCTACGAGCCGGCTTTGGCGTCCCGCCATTCGGGCGAATCGCGCGGTTGGTCGCGCGCGGGCTCCGCGAGGCGGCCGTGCAAGGTTACATGAACGAGCTGGCCCAGACGATCCGATCACGAGCGCCCGCCGCCGTGCGATTGCTCGGCCCGGCCCCCGCGCCGATCCTCAAGATCAAGGACCACTTTCGCGTCCACCTCCAGCTCCGGGCACCGACGGCGAGGCCGATCCAGCTCTTGCTCAAGGACGTGGTCGCCCCAGCCGAGCCCCCCGCCGACGTCGAGCTCTCGATCGATGTCGACCCGATCAGCATGCTGTGAGGCAAGCCTGGACGCGGCCATTTCCCCCGCGCGTCGGCAGGAGCGGCCGGCGGGATCAAGAAAAACTTGGAAAATCGCCAAAGTTCGATTTACAAGCGTGGCGACTCGGGGTAAGTTCCCCCTCGTCTGATCGAGACCAGTGACAGGACCGGAAGGCTCACGGTTGGGCCCTCTTCCGGTCGGGCAAGGAGGCCGGGCGCGCGATTTGTCGGGCGCGAGACAAGGGATCCGATTTTCTCGGAAAACAAGGCTCCGCTTCGCCCTTGGATCGGGTGAAGCCCCCGCTGGTCAAACGACCGCCGCCACTTTCGCTGTCCGTCCCGTGCGTCTCACGGCTTGCCGGCTTGGCCGGCCTGGCCAATCGGTATCTGTTCCAGGGACGACGGCCATTTTCAAGTCGACACGGGACATTGCGAGGTCGCGGGCAGGATCGCGACTCACCCATCCGTTTCAGGAGGATTGTTTGATGCGCAAGTCACAAGGGTGGACGGGGCTGCGAACCGCGGTCGTCGCCCTGGGGTTGTTCGCCACGCAGGCGACCAACCTTCACGCCGCCGCCATGTCCAACGTGCTCACCTATGGCACGGCGGGCGCGATTGACAACTCGGGTATCTCGGGGGCCAACGTGATCAGCTATGTGCCGATCTCAAGCGCCAACATCGACCCGACCTCGAACATCCCGTTGGGAGCGTTCCAGGTGGCCGCTCTCCCGGCGGGCCAGACCACGATGTACAACGCGACCCCGTTCAGCATCACGTTCATTCCGTCGTCGCTCGACGGGACGGCGTTTTCCGCGAACAGCCCGGTCACGGTCACCGGCACCCTCACCGGCCAGGTGAGCGGGAGCTATCAGTCGAGCGTGGCGGTTCATTTCAACCCCCTGGCCAACGGCTCGTTCCAGCTCGCGGGCGCGACCAGCACGCTCTCGATGCTCTCCAACGACCAGAAGCTCCTGGTTCCTTCATCGGCCGGCGGCACGACCACGCTGGAGGGAATCATCACCACCGCGGGGAGCCCGAATCCCGAGGCCCCCGTGCCTGAACCTAGCACGATCGCGCTGTTCCTCAGCACGGTCGCCGGCCTGGGACTTCGCCGCCTGGTCCTGGCCCGTCGCCATCGCTCGGCCGCCTGAACCGCGAGCCATCGTCAACCCTGTTTCCCGCACGACCCCCGGCCAACCAGCCGGGGGTTCGCGCGCGCCCGGCGAACACAACAACACCCGGGGCCAGGCCCTACGGAATCGCCGTCCCCGTTCTCGCCCCGACGATGAAATCCGCCCCTTCCTCGAGCTCACACTCGCCCGCGCTTCGTGCCCGTGGCCTTCCCCTGGGGGGCATCGCGCGGGAAAATGAGGCCAGGGCGATTCGTTTCGATTCGTCTCACCTGGGGATCACGGTCATGAGCATGATCAAGCAAGACCTCGAACCCGATCTGATCGATTATCCCGAGGATAACGGCGAGCCGATGGCCGAGAACACCCTTCAGTACGAGTGGATCGTCACGATCAAGG